>NZ_JBHXML010000050.1:0-73568 GCF_042720345.1 Kitasatospora sp. NPDC058478
CCTCCCGGCCCGCGCCCGCCTCCCGGCCCGCGCCCGCCTCCCGGCCCGCAGCCAACCCCGCGCCCAGGCCGGCGCAGGCCCCGGGCACCAACGCCCGGCCCGCCGCGACCCCCTGGTAGCCCGCCGCCGGGCCCGGGGGACAGCCCCCGGGCACGGCGGCCCGCTGCCCGGATGTCCCGGACGGGCGCCGCAGGGTTGGCTGGACGCATCCGAACCAACCGATCCGAAAGGCCGTCACCCGTGCTCCTGCGCAAGACCGTCCGCCGCCGCGCCGCCCGCGCCACCGCCGTCGCCGCCCTCGCCGCCGCCCTGGGCGCCACCGCCATGACCGGAAGCGCCCAGGCGATCGTCAACGGCCACGACTCCACCGAGCGCTACCCGTTCATGGCCACGATCCCGATGAGCGCCAAGCAGATAGCCGACGGCACCTGCGGCGCCACACTGATCGACCCCCAGTGGGTCCTCACCGCCGCCCACTGCGTCCAGGGCTACCCGGGCAGCGAGCTGACGCTCGACGGCACCGTGCGCATCGGCAGCGCGCACCGCAAGAGCGGCGGCACCGTCCGGGCCATCACCCGCACCGTCGTCCACCCCGGCTTCAGCTTCGGCGACGGCCAGACCCGCCCCAACTACGACGACCTCGCCCTGGTGCGCCTGGACCGCCCCGTCGCCCAGCGGCCCATCCCCGTCGCCCAGCGACCCGGCCCGCCCGGCACCCCGACCCGGCTGCTCGGCTTCGGCACCGTCCTCGACACCCCCAAGTACGAGGACATGGTCTTCCCGGACCGCCTCCAGGAACTCGACACCCGCCGCGCCGCCGCAGCCGACTGCGCCCCCGGCTTCGCCGGCCCCACCCGCCTGTGCACGACCAGCCCCACCCCGAAGGCCATGGCCTGCTTCGGCGACTCCGGCGGCCCGCAGATCCAGCGCGGCCGCGGCGGCCGCTGGGAGCTCATCGGCACCACATCCGGCCCCGGCGCCCCGGGCGTGCCCTGCTCCGAAGGTCCGGGCCTGTACACCGACGTGCGCGCCTACGCCGACTGGATCCGGGCCACCATCGCCGCCGGCTGACCCGGCTGACCGGCCTTGGCCTGACTGACTGACCGGCCTGGCTGACCGGCGTATCCGGCCGACCGCCCGACCCCGGCGGCCGGATGCGCCGACCGACCCGACGGTAAAGTCCCAGGTGAGCACCGTCGCGCCCGAGGAGACCCCGCCATGCCGACCGACCCCGCCACCGGAGCCGCCACCGACCGCCCGCCGATCGCGCGGTACGGCCTGGGCACCGCAGCCGTCGGCCGGCCCGGCTACATCACCCTCGGCCGCGACGGCGACCTGCCCGCCGAACGCACCGTCGAGGCACTGCGCGACCGCACCCACGCCCTGCTCGACGCCGCCTACGCCGCCGGCGTGCGCTACCTCGACACCGCCCGCTCCTACGGCCGCGCCGAGGAGTTCGTCGCCCAGTGGCTCGCCGAACACCCCCAGGCCGCGGCCGAGGTGACGGTCGGCAGCAAGTGGGGCTACACCTACACGGCCGGCTGGCAGACCACCGGCGTGGCCGCGCACGAGGTCAAGGAGCACTCCACGGCGGTGTTCGACCGCCAGATCCACGAGACCCGCTCCCTGCTGGGCCCGCACCTGGACGTCTACCTGGTCCACTCCGTCACCCCCGACAGCCCCGCCCTGACCGACACCGCCCTGCACGCCCGCCTGGCCGACCTGGCCGGACAGGGCGTGCGGGTCGGCCTGTCCACCAGCGGCCCGGCCCAGGCGGACACCATCCGCGCCGCCCTGGCCGTCACCGTGGACGGCCGCCCGCTGTTCAGCGCCGTCCAGGCCACCTGGAACCTGCTCGAACCCTCCGCCGCCCCCGCCCTGGCCGAAGCCCACGCCGCCGGCTGGCTGGTCGTCGTCAAGGAGGCCATGGCCAACGGCCGCCTCGCCGGGCGCAACGCCACCGGGGACGACACCGCCGCACTGCGCGCCCTCGCCACCCGCACCGGCGCCCCCCTCGACGCCCTCGCCCTGGCCGCGGCCGCCGCCCAGCCCTGGGCCGACCTCGTCCTGTCCGGCGCGGCGACCGTCGACCAGCTCGCCTCCAACCTCACCGCCGCCACCCTGCACCCCACCCCCGACGACCTGGCCGCCCTCGCCGTCCTGGCCGAACCCGCCCCGGCGTACTGGCGCACCCGCGCCGCCCTGCCCTGGGCCTGAACCACCCCCGCCGCACCGAGGGCCCGAACCCCGCCGCCCGACCCCCCTGCCCGAACTCCCTTGTCAGTGACCGCCCCTACGGTGGCCCCATGACCTCGGACCTGTCCCGTCTCCTGCCCGCCACCCTCCCGCCCGGCCGCCTGGTCGGCGGCGAGGACGGGCCGGAGCCGCTGCTGTGGATCAGCGACGCCCCCGCCCCCGCCGGCCTGTGGCAGCAACTCCACCGCGCCCACCCGCAGTCCGGCCTGTGGCCGCTGCTGCTCGTCCCCCTCGGCGACGGCGCCGACTACCGCCCCTGGCTGTCCGGCGAACTCTTCCCGGCCTCCGCCTCCGACCCCACCCTCTACGACCCCGACGCCCTGCTGCGCCGCTGGTGGCAGCAGCTCGGCGGCACCGACGAGGACGCGCCCGAGGGCCCGCTCGACACCGAGGACGCCGCCGAACTCCACGCCGCCCTGGCCCCCTTCGGCCCCGCCTGGCCCGGCACCGCCCCCGCCGTGGCCGTCCCCGACGGCGCCCCCGGCATCGAGGCCCGCGGCCTGGCCGACGTGCTGCTGTCCGTACGGGACGCGCGCCTGGGCCTGGTCGAGGCGGGCAGCGGCGCCGAGGCACTGGCCGCCTGCGGCTGGAGCGGCCCGCTCAACCACGAGGACGACACCGCCAAGATCGCCGCCGTGCTCGCCGACTGGGAGCGCCGCTTCGGCGCCCAGGTCGTCCAAGTCGGCTTCGACACACTGGAGTTGAGCGTCGCCGTCCCGCCCGCCACGCTCGCCGAGGCCCTCCCGCTGGCCGCCGAGCACACCGCCTTCTGCCCCGACCTCGTCTTCCAGGGCACCGGCACCCTGACCGCCTACGCCGAAGGCCTCGTCGCCGCCCACCAGTGGTCGTTCTGGTGGGACTGACCCGGCACCCGTTCCCGCCACCGAGCCCGGGTCCACCGGACCAGAACTGAAGGGGTCGGGCTATCCGTTGTGTGCTTCGAGCTCGGTCGCCGGCGCTTGTTGGGTGGCCGCCCACGACGCCAGGAGCGCCAGATTGTCAGCGGTCGGTGTGCCCGCGGGTGCGGTGTAGACGTTGAGGTGCAGGCCGGGTTCGGCGGGCAGTTCCAGGGACTCGACGTCCAAGTCGAGCCGGCCCACGATCGGATGGCGCACACGCTTGCGGCCGGACCGGTGCAGCCGCACGTCCTGAGATGCCCACCGCTGCCGGAACAGCTCACTGGACGTCGACAGTTCGCCGACCAGGGTGATCAGCTCCTCGTCGTGCGGATCGCGGCCGGCTTCCATGCGCAGCTTCGCGGCCACGCCGCCGGCAATGTGGTCGTAGTCGACAAAGAAATCTCTCGCCGCCTCGGGGTTCAGATAGACGAACCGCGCCGTGTTCGCGGGCCGTCGCGAGTCGGCCAGCACCGGCGAATACAGCGCGCGAGCGAGTCGGTTCATGGCGAGCACGTCGTAGCGGCCGTTACCGATCCAGGCCGGCGCACCGGAGATCGCGTCGAGCACCTGCTGCAGCGTCGAGCGCACCGTCACGGCAGGCCTGCGCCGGCGCGGGCCGCTGGGCGCCGTGGACTGGCGCGCGAGGTGGAACAGGTGGTCGCGCTCGGCCTCGTCGAGTTGCAAGGCAGAAGCCAACGCGTCGAGCACGCCATCGGAGACACCGGCGAGCCTGCCGCGCTCCATGCGCACGTAGTAGTCGACCGATACCCCCGCCAGCAGCGCCACCTCCTCGCGGCGCAGACCCTTGACCCGACGGTTGCCGCCGTAAGCGGGCAGGCCCGCCTGCGCGGGTGCGATGCGGGCGCGACGCGAGCTGAGGAACTCCCGGATCTCGGTGCGCAGATCCATCGTGGCCATCCCCTCACCGTAAGCCGGTCCCGCAGTCTAAGGGGTGCCCGATGCGGTCGTCGCGATGCCGCCGTCCACCGGGATGACGGTGCCCGTGAGGTAGGACCCGGCCCGGCTGGCGAGAAACACGGCGATACCCGCCATGTCGTCGGCGCGGCCGATCCGGCGCAGAGGGGCCGCCGCCGCGATCGTGTCGCCGACGGCATCGAGCGTGGACGCCGTCATCTGCGACGGGAACACTCCCGGTGCCACCGCGTTCACCGTGACGTGCTGCGGGCCCAGCTCCCTGGCAAGCACCCTGGTGAGTTGATGAAGAGCCGCTTTGCTGCTGGCGTACGAGTAGTTGGGCGACTGGGCGACGTGGATGGCGGCGATACTGCCGATGTTGATGATCCGCGCGGGATCATCCGCGGTGCCCGCCCTGCGAAGTGCGGGGAGCAGCGCCTGCACCAGCCAGAACGGCGACTTGAGGTTGAGGTCGATCACCGCGTCCCAGGCCTCGTCCGGAAACGTCTCCAGCGGCTCGCGCCACATCGCCCCCGCGTTGTTGACAAGGATGTCCAGGCGTCCCGAGCCGGCCTCGACAAGATCGGCGAGGCGCTGACACTCGTCGTGCCTGGACAGGTCGGCGGGAATTGCTTGAACGTCGCCGAATTCGGACAGCAGCTGCTGCGCCTCCGCGCACGCGTCTGCCTTGCGCGAGCTGATGACGACACGGGCGCCCGCCTGGAGAAGGCCGCGCGCTATCATCAGCCCGATTCCCCTGGTGCCGCCGGTGACCAGGGCGTACTTCCCGCTCAGATCGAAAAGTTCCGTGTGAGCGGTGAATTGATTGTCCGCCATTGGTCTCCGTCCCTTCTGCCGTGGAAGAACGCGCCGACACGGTCGCGCATTCGGGGCAGCTGAATTGAACTGATGGGGGTGAAGCTGCAGCGTGTGTCCATGGTGACAGGCGTTTTGAACGTCTGGGAGACCCTGGTGATACAGGTACTGCGAGAGCCCCCCTTGCCTGGCGCCGGTGGATGGTTCTTCCAGAAACGAAGAAGTGCCTTGCGACCTGCGATGATGGGGTCCAGGACCACATCAGGACAGGTCGGGGCGGGAGCTCATGGTGCCACTTCCTTCCGGATGCTTGAGGTCCTGGGTTGTGCGGCGCAGCCATCCGCGTAGGTGGATCAGTTGGTGCTGAATTCGCCGGCTCGGATGGCGGTCTGAAAGAGGCTCTGCCCGCGCTTTCGTGAATGATCTTCGAGGCGCTTGCTGCGGATTGAGTAGCCTCTCGCCATGACCGAGATCGAGCCGACCAATCCTCAGACCGAAGCCGACCGTGGGCGCGTGGCACTCTGGCTGGATCCTGGCGATCTGGCCTGGCTGGCTCGGCACTGCTGCTGCCCGGACGACGCGACCGAGGAGGTGAAAGACCGCTGCGGCCGTATCCGCTTCCGCGCGAGCGCCGCGCTGCACAAGAGTGGTCGAACGAGCTGACCACAGCCCTCGCGGCCCACCTGAAGATCATTCACGGAACTGCGGTCAGAACGCCACCCGGTGACAGACGCGGCCCGAAAACTCCCTGGACCGTCCGACCCGTCTCGGCCATGATCCTCACGTGGCCACCTACCTCGAGTCCGAGCGCCTGACCCTCCGCCCCTTCGCCGCCGCCGACGCGGACCTGCTGATCGAGCTGGACAGCGACCCGGCGGTGATGCGCTACCTGAACGGCGGCGCTCCAACCCCGCCAGAGGAGGTCCGCGACCTCGCCATCCCCAGCATCCTCGCCGGCTACGAGCGCTGGAATCATGACCTCGGCCTGTTCGCCGCGCACGAGAAGGACGGCGGCGCGTTCGTCGGCTGGTTCTGCCTGCGTCCGCGGCGCAGCGGCCCGCGTGAGGAGGCCGAACTCGGCTATCGCCTGCGCCAGGCGGCCTGGGGCCGGGGCTACGCCACCGAAGTCTCGCAGGCGCTGTTGGCGAAGGGGTTCGCCGAGCTCGGCATCCGCATGGTCTGGGCCGAGACGATGACCGTGAACCGCCCTTCGCGTAACGTCATGGAGAAGCTCGGGATGACGCTCGCGGAGAACATCCCCACGCCGGACTACATGATGGCGGTCGAGGGTTCCGAGCACGGGGGTGTGCGGTACGAGATCACGAAGGAGCAGTGGGAGCGGCGGCAGGCGTAGGCGGCGAGAGGCGCGGCGCCCGTGGATGTGAAGTCATCGGCCCGCGCGGCCTTGTCTCATCACGCCCTATCGGGCATATCCCCGCAGCATCTTGCCGAACTCGTCGCTGAGCTCGTCCCTGCCTGCGAGGCGCAGCAGGAGTCTGCGCTGCGGGAGCGGCGCGGCGGCGACCGCCGCCCCGGCGTCAAGGTGCATGTCGACGAGGGCTACCGGGGCCTCGCCAACCAGTTCCCACGCCAGGTCACCGCCCCACCCCGCAAGCCGAAGAAGGACGCGACCCTCGGCGAGCAGCACGCCTGGCGGCACGAACGCCGAGCGCAGTCCTCCAACCGGATCTGCGTGGAACACGCCAACGCCGAGTACAAGCAGTTGCGCAGCGCTACACCGGCCGCCGCGAATACTTCGCCGAGACCCAAGCCGCCATAGCCGGTCTGGTCTCCGACCGGTCAGCCCGCCGGGCCACCCGCAAGACGAGCAAAGAACTCGTCCTCGCCGCCGACGCCCGCCCGACGTCCTGCTGATCAATCCCAGGCGGATTGCTCAGCCGAGCCTGCCCGGATTCTTATCGCTCCCCAAGCCGTCAGCCCCCGTTCTGCAGCTGCTGGAGCAGGTCGGCGTCGCCCTCCATTCGCAGCGAGCCGTTCGGGATGCGCATGTACATGAGCAGGGCCATCTCGCTCGCCGTGCCGTAGATGGCGGCGGTGGGCTTGCTCTCGGCGGCCTCCGCCGCGGTGAGGCGGGTGAAGCGGGAACCGGCGGCGTCCACCGTCTGGCGCCAGGAGCCGGCCTCGGCTGCGTGGTAGTCCATGGTGGCGGGCTCGTGCGGCCACGGGACGGTGACGGTGCAGACGGTGGCGAGGAACTCCTCGATGGCGTCGACCGCCTCGGTCGTCGGCAGCTCCTGCGGCGTACCGGAGGCCAGCTGGGCGTCGTAGGTGTGGATCAGCGACTCGTGGACGCGGCGGCGGGCCACGGCGGCCCCCGTGTGCGGCGAGGCCAGCGGCTCCCACCAGGCCCAGCAGGCCCGGTCCGGGCCGGCCTCGCGCAGAGCGGCAAGCAGCTGCTCCGTCGAGTCGGCCAGCCAGGCTATGAGGGCCTCGCGCTCCCTGGGCGCCGCCAGCCCGTCCTTGCTCGGCCGCTCGTCGCCCGGCGCGGTGTTCAGCACGATGTAGGCCCAGAAGCGGTCCCCCTCACTGAGGTGGTTCGCCAGGTCGTACAGCGTCCAGCCCGGGCAGGACGGGACGTCGGCGTCGAGGCTGGGGGCAGTGGCGACGGCGGCGCGGAACGCGGCGGACCGCTCGTCGATCATCTGCAGCAGGGTGGGGAAGGAGAATTGCTCGGTCACGCAGACCTTGTATCACCCGGACCGGAACTCTCGCACTCGATTTAAGGCCCCAAAATGAGATGTCCTCTTAACTCCACTGCCAGCATGGCCAATTCACGACAACCTGATACGCGATGCCATCAGTACACCTTGGGCAGCCTGAAGTTCTAACCTGGTTCGGTGTTCGAGGGCGCCGGGCCGGGCCGGCCGGGTTGCGGAAGTGCAAGGGCTGCGGGATCCGACTGAGGTCGGAAGGTTTGGCCGGGGTGGCACTTCAGCGTGCGGTGACCCAGTACGCCGCGAGCGGGCGGTTGCCGTGCGGTGCGGCGACGGCCCGCAGGACGTCGCTCTGGCTGAGGACGAGTTGCCGTACCGGTTCGGGCAGCGCGGCCAACCGTTCTCCTCCGGTGATCAGGTCGAGACAGGCGGCGATCTCCCAGTCCGCGTCCTGGAGTGCGTCGGTGTCGACCGGCCCGTCGCCGTCCGCTGTCCAGCCCGCCTCGGGCAGGAGCCGCAGCAGCGCCTCGCGGGAGAAGGACGTGCGGATGTTGCCCTCGCCGTGTGAGCCTGCAGCCTCGATCTGGCCCTGGATCAATACTGCGAGCAGGTGCGCGAGCTGGTCGCCGCAGGAGGGCGTCAGGTCCCACTCGGTGAACCACAGCCGCCGTGTCCAGGGCCGCACCCGGGCCAGCGTGTCGCGCAGCTGCCCGAGCGAGGCGAAGTACCAGGAGCAGTGGGTGAGCACGACGTGGTCGAAGGTGTCGGAGGGGAAGTCGACCGACGGGTCGCGGACATCCGTGCTGAAGCGGAAGTCGATGCGCGGCCCGACCGGGCTCGCCGCGATCCGGGCCGCCGATTCCCCGAGCGTGACCGGCGCCCCGTAGGTCGGATCGGCGACATCGACGGCCACCACGCGTCCCTGGGGTCCGACAGCCTCCGCGAGGACGGCGGTCATATCGCCCTGCCCGCAACCCAGTTCGAGGACGGTGGATCCGGGCTCGATGTCCCAGCTCTCCACGAGTGAAGCGCGGTGGCGTGTCTGTGTCAGCTGAGCATCCGGGCTGTGGTCGGCAGCGGCCATGGTCTTCACGAGCAACGGAATCCTGGCGTGGAGATCGAAGTGCTTCACACAATCCTCAGTGGCTATTCGGCGAACCGGTGAGGACGAGGGTACGAGACGCCCCTTGGCGGCGCCTGCGATTTCTCGCTCAAGTCCTGCTCACGACAACAGCAGATCCGATCAGACCTCAGTGAGAATCGGTCTACCTTCGGTGAGCGGGGACAGCGGCCGACGAGCGGCAACACCCACTGCAGCCTCGACGAGTTCACCGCTCCGTGCTCCTTCTTCCCATGCAAGCGAAGGGCTGCCGGATCCAGAGCGAGAGTGTCAGGTGCCGCCGCCCCGAGCCGGGTCGGCGGCACCATCGAGCAGCATCAGTTGGTGCCGAACTCGCCTGCGCGGACGGCGGTGACGAAGGACTGCCAGGCGTCGGCGGAGAAGACGAGGGCCGGGCCGTGAGGGTCCTTGGAGTCGCGCACGGGCATGACGCTCGGGAAGCCGGGCGCGACCTCGACGCACTGACCCCCGTCGGAGCTGTGGGAGGACTTGACCCAGTGGGCAGAGGACAGGTCGGGGCGGAAGCTCATGGTGCCAGTCCTTCCGGATGCTTGGGGTCCTGGGTTGTGCGGCGCAGCCATCGCGGATGGCTGCGCCGCGCAGGTGGATCAGTTGGTGCTGAACTCCCCGGCTCGGATGGCGGTGATGAATGCCTGCCAAGCGGTTGGTGGGAAGTTGAGGCGGGGGCCGTCGGGGTCCTTGCTGTCCCGCACGCGACCTGGCTGGGCATCGTCCACCTCAATGCACATGCCGCCGTCGTTGTTGCTGTGGCTACTCTTCCGCCATCTCTCCTGGTTCCCTGCTGGCACGACCGAACTCCTGTGAGATACGCCTGATCATCGCCCTGGAGCACCGGGGCGACAGGGCCATGGCCCTGAGGAGAGCATGACCTGCGGCGAGCGGCAACACTCTCTGCATCCTCGATGAGTTCACCGCTCCGTGCTCCTTCTTCCCACTTCCCATGCAAGCGAAGGGCTGCCGGATCCAGAGCGACACCGTCAGGCGCCGCCGCCCCGGCCCGGGTCGGCGGCGCCATCGAGCAGTATCAGTTGGTGCCGAATTCTCCCGTGCGGACGGCGGTGACGAAGGCCTGCCAGGCGTCGGCGGGGAAGAGGAGGGTCGGACCGTTCGGATCCTTGGAATCGCGGACCGGCATCACGCCGATGAATCCGTCGGCGACCTCCACGCACGTGCCGCCGCTACCGCTGTATGAGCTCTTCCTCCAGCCGGTGTCAGTCAGGTCGACATCCATTCAAAGTCCCTCCGTACCGCGCGGATCATGGCCACTGAGTCGGCCTGGCTCATGGCTTCGACTACGAGCCGATCGTAGTCGTCGACCAGCGCGGCAATCGTCTCAGTATCTCGATCGATGTAGCCTCGCTGCTCGATCTCGCCGTAAGAGAGCATTTTGCGTCCTGGCATGGTAAGGAGGTGCACCAGGCGCGTGAACGGCCTGTCCTCGCCTAGCGAGTACGGTGCCACCTGGATGATGATGTTGGGCTGCTTGGCGAGATGTTCGAGGTGGAGCAACTGCTCGATCATGGTGTCGCGGCCGCCAATGGGCCGCCTGAGGCAGCTCTCGTCCATCACCGCGTGCAGAAGTGGTGGCGGGGTGCGGGCGTGGATGTTTTGTCGGGCGAGCAGGAATTCGATTCGCTCCTGGGCCTGTTCTGGTGTGACGGTTCCTCGTCGGAGATTGCCCTGCTCCCAAGCGGTTGCATATGCCCGGGTCTGTAGCAGCCCTGGAATCACGTTGATTTCGAAGAGCTTGATCTTCTCTGCGCGGGCCTCGTAGTTCGCGTACTCGGGGAAGCCCGGCACCAAAGCTGTGTGGCGGAGCTGCCAGTACATCAGCAGCAGGGTCCCGCCCGTCTGCAGGATCTCATCGTCCTTGGTAGCAAACTTCTCACTCGGCGGGCGCTGCGCAAGTTCGACGAACGAGACGTAGGACGGGTGGACACCGATCCTGCGCGCGAGCTGTTCCTGCTTGAGGCCCATCGCCATGCGTGACCTGCGGAGTTGGATCCCGAAGGCGGCCCATGGAGATGACTTCGGGTCAATTTCCTTGATGTTCACCATGGCCGCTCCAACTCTCCGTGCTGTCGAGGTCAAGTCGTCTACCGCTTCCGATGCTAGGTGACGCCGGGCCACCATGTGCACAGAACGTGAAACATTGATTGCGGAAGGTTATTCCCATGGCCGATGCCCAAGTTCCCCGCCTCCACGGCTACGGCGTGCGTTGGGACACCGGGGCCCGCCTCTACCGGGTCCGCAACGAGCTCACCCGGGAGTGGTTGCGCCAACCGGACGGTGAGCTCAGCGGGTTCAGGTCCTTCTCCGACGCCTGGAGCGCCTGGCGCGTCTTCGAGGTCCACAAGCGGCCGGGGGAGTGAGCGTGTCCTCGATGCTCTCCCGCGTGACCGTCGACCAGCGGCGGCAGGCGGCCGACGTCCTGGACGACCTGACGGCCGTCCTTGCCCTGGGCGGCGTCACGCTGCCGTCCGTCGAAGTCGACTGGGAGCACGGCCGGTTGACCGGGTGCTACCTGGTGAATCTGGGCTCGGCCAGCCCGTCTGCGCTCCTGCGGGTCGTCGACCTGCTCCGCAAGGGGCTGCGCTACGAGCGCCTGACGCATGACGGCTGAACTCCTCGTCCGCCTCCTGTGGTTGGCGGGCTTCTCCCTCACGCTCTTCGCCGCTCTCAGGAAGTGAACTCCCGATGCAAGACCCCCGTCTGCTCGCCAAGCCGCCGGTGTGCCGGCTCGGCTGCCTCGTCCTCGTGCGCAACCCGCGCGGCGACGTTCTCCTCGTCGACCCGGACTACATGGACGGGCTGATCCTGCCCGGTGGCGCCGCGAAGCCGAACGAGCCCCCGCACCTCGCCGCCGCCCGCAACCTGCACGCCGAGACCGGCCTCAACCTCCGTCTCGCCGACGTCCTCGCGGTCGACTTCACCCCCGCCGACCGCTACCTGGAACGCCTCAACCTGGTCTTCGACGGCGGCACCGTCACCGAGCGCGCCGCCGCCCACCTCACCGTCCCACCGCAGCACCGGAGCGGCCTGTTCGGCGCCCGCTTCGTCCCCGTCCGCCAACTCCACGACGTCATGGCGCCCTCCCAAGCCGCCCGTGCCACCGAGGCGTTGGCGGGCCGCGCGCTGCCCGTCCTCCTCCACGGACAGCGCGCGACCTGAGGACCGCCGCCGGGTTGGGGTGGTCAGTGCTCACATCGGCCCAGGCGGTGACGCGTTCGGCACTTCGGCAATGAGAAGGGGCGGGCGCCAGGATCGGCGCCCGCCCTCCCTCGTCCGGGTGCGGTCAGCTCCAGGGGTTGGCCGGCTGGTCGGTGATGGCGGTCCAGAAGCGGGTGCCGGCGGGCAGGGTGCCGTTGGCCCACAGGCCCCAGCCGTTGGCGTCGTGGAACTCGGCCATCCGGAAGCCGGTGCCGAAGTAGCCGGCGCAGAGCTGGTCGGCGGCGGCCCGGCTGGAGAGCTGGCTGCCGGAGGTGGGGATGGTGGCCTTCACCTCGCCGCCGGCCCAGCTGTGGTAGCCGCTGGTGGGGACGCCGGCGGGGGCGGGGCGGCCGTCCTGCTTGAGGCACAGCACGGGCAGCTGCGCGGTGGCGGGGGTGTCGCCGCTGTACGCATTGCTGCTGTTGTCGTTGCCGACGTGCACGACGTTGTCGGCGCGCTGCTCAAGGGTGGCCCAGGTCATGCCGTTGTGGGTGGCGACGCCGCCGAACAGGGCCACGTAGGTGCTGCGGTAGATGTCCCACTCCTGGTACCCGCCGTCGTTGCAGTCGAACATGTAGAGCCGCCAGCCGCCGCTGCCGATCCTGTGCTCGGTGTTGTCCAGGCATTGGGAGTTGGAGATGTTCTGCAGCCGCACCCCGAACAGGTCGTACCTCGACGTGCTGTCGGCCGCGGTCCACGGCGTGACCCGCCACATCTGCGAGGTGGCGTTGGCGACGCACTCGGCGCTGGAGGGGGTGTAGTCGGCGGTCAGGCAGTAGCGCTGGTCGTTGGTGTTGTTGAGGGTGTAGACGCTCGGCAGGCCCGAGACGGGCTTGAACACCCACTGGCCCGGGCCGTCGGACGGCGCGCAGGGACGCAGGTGCGTGCCCGTCAGTACGCCGTCGGGACAGCGCTCGGACTTCTGGTTGAACAGGACCGTCGAGGGGGTGTCGGCCGAGGCCGAGCCGCCCGGGACCAGCACCAGGCCGGTCAGGGCCAGCGCGATGCCGAGGACGATACGCCGGACTAGCGAACGCACAGAGCTCTCCAAGAAGGGGAGACGACGAGGGGCGGCGGCCGGTCCGGAGGGCCCCCCGGGCCACCCGGTCCGTCCGCCGCCGCCAGCGTGTCAGCGTCCGATCAACCGCCGGTATCCCAGCTTTCTGGGGGGTCGTCCGACACCCCGCCTGGTCAGGGGCGCGGCCAGGGGCGGCCCGGGCTACGTACCCCCTACCGATCCGCGACGGATTCGCCCCCTCCGCCCCCGCCCGTACCGTCGGAGACCACGGACACCGGACCAACCCCCAGGAGAACAGCGATGACCGCCTACGCGATGGCCCAGGTCCACTCGGTCGAGTTCGGCCCCGACATCGTCGAGTACCTCCAGCGCATCGACGCCACCCTGGACCCCTTCGACGGCCGCTTCCTCATCCACGGCGACCGGATCGAGACCGTCGAAGGCACCTGGGGACAGGACCTCATCCTCATCGAGTTCCCCGACCGCCAACGCCTGCGCGCCTGGTACGACTCGCCCGCCTACCAGGCGATCCTCCCGCTGCGCACCCGCCACATGACCGCCGACGTGGTCTTCGCCCAGGGCGTGCCCGCCGGCTACCGCGGCGCCGACGCCCTCAAGCACTGACCGGCCCGGGGGCTCAACGCCCCTGCGCCCGCTCGCGCCACCACCGCACCGTCGCCTCCACCTGCTCCTCCAGCGCGGTCGCGCGCACCGCGAACGCGGCCTCGTAGGCGCAGGCGTCCACCACGAACGGGCGGTCGAACTGGTAACGGACCTCCCGCAGTTCACGCAGCAGCGGGGAGAACAGACCCGCCGCGCCCAGCAGCGCCTGCGGGAGCCGGCGCACCGCGACCGGTCCGACGCCCGCCTGCGCGGCCAGCCGTTCCACCATCGCGCGCACCGGCAGCGCGGGGGCCGTCGGCACGTGCCAGGCCCGCCCCCAGGCCCGCTCCTCGCCCGCGACCTCGGCCAACGCCCGCGCCACGTCCGGCAGGTACGTCCAGCTGTGCGGCGCGTCCGGGTCGCCGAGCACCGCGATGCTCCGGCCCTTCAGCAGGCCCGGCATCACCCGCGAGGCCAGGTGCCCGCCGTCCGTCACCCCGGGGCCGAAGAAGTCCGAGGCCCGCACCTCGACCGCCCGGATCCGCCCGGCCCCGTGCAGCGCCCGCGCCTGCTCCCACGCCGCCGCCCGCACCCGCCCCTTGGGGCCGGCCGCGGCCAGCGGCAGGTCCTCGGTCATCGGACCCCGCACCGGCCCGTAGCCGTAGAGGTTGCCGAGCATGACCAGCACCGCCCCGGTGGCCTCGGCCGCCGCGCACAGCGAGGAGGCCAGCGCCGGCCACCGCGCCGCCCACTGCGGCAGCGGCGGCGCCGCGCAGCCGTAGATCGCCGCCGCGCCGCGTGCGGCCTCCGCCAGCCGCGCGCGATCGCCCGCGTCCAGCGCCACGTGCTCGATGCCGGGCACCGGAGCCCCGCCCCGTGCGGGGCTCCCCGCCCTGGTGACGACCCGTACGGCGTGCCCCTGCCCGGCCAGCAGGCGGGCGGTGGCGGCCCCGGCGGGCCCGTATCCGACAACCACGTGGAAGCTCATCCGCCCCACCCTAGGGTCTGGGGCTGCGCGGGTGCTGCGGGTGCTGTGAGTGCGGTGCGGGCGCTAGCAAATACTTGGTATGGCAACCGTAAAAGACGATCTATGCTGGCGGACGTTCACAATCTCTCCGCACAACGCAAGGTGCTGAATGAAGCTGCCCCGGGTGTCCGCCGTCGTCGCGGCCGCCGTCCTGGCCCCCACTGTCCTCTTCCCGTCGATGGCCTCCGCCGCCGACAACCCCCAGCCGGCCGGCGTCTCCGGCCCTGACACCGCGTCCAAGGGCACCGAGGACCAGGGGACAGGCCAGGAGGAGCACGACCGCGCCGAGGTGCGGCGCATCCTCGCCGACAAGGAGAGCGGCGTCAGCGTGCGCGAGGCCGCCCAGAAGGCGCTGAACGGCACCGCCGCCGACCTGCGGCACTTCCTGGACGTCGAGCTCCACGACCAGCGCGTGATCGACAACCGGGTGAAGGCCTACCAGGTCCTCGCCGTCGGCGGGCCGGCCGTCAAGAAGGCCGCCACGGCCGCCCTGCGGGGCGGCACCGCCGAGGACGTCGCGAAGTTCCTCAAGGAGGGCCAGTTCACCGCCCGCGCCGAGGACGAGGACCGCGCCAAGGTCCAGAGCATCCTCGACGACAAGGAGACCGGCCCGGCCGTGCGCGAGGCGGGGGAGAAGGCCCTCGCGGGCACCGCCGCCGACGTGCGGCACTTCCTGGACGTCGAGCTCGGCGAGCGGCGTCTGACCGACAACCGGGTGATGGTCGCCCGGATCTTCGACGGCGCCGGGCCGGCGGTGAAGGCGGCCGCCCGGAAGGCGATATCCGGCAGCAACCAGGAAGTCCTGGCCTTTCTGAAGGAGGGCCAGTTCATCGCCCGGGCCGAGGACGAGGCCCGCGCCAAGGTGCAGGGCATCCTGGACGACAAGGAGACCGGTCCGGGCGTGCGCGAGGCGGGGGAGAAGGCTCTCGCGGGCACCGTCGCCGACGTGCAGCACTTCCTGGACGTCGAGCTCCCCAAGCAGCGGGCCGACGACAACCGGGTGAAGCTCGCCCAGATCATGTCGGCCGGCGGGCGGGCCGTACGCGAGGCCGCCGGCCGGGCGCTGGACGGCACCGACGAGGACGTCGTGAAGTTCCTGAAGGAGGGCCAGTTCACGGCCCGCGCCGAGGACGAGGCCGCGAACAAGCCGGCCCCGCAGCCGGCCCGGCCCGCCGAGCAGCCGCAGACCGCCACCGGCGCCCAGTCGGCCGTCCAGCCCGCCGCCCTGACCGCCACGACGGGCACGACCGCGGACACGACCGCGGACACGACCGCGGGCACGACCACGGCGGGCACCACCGCCGGGACGGCGGCCACGGCCACCACGGGCGCCACCACGGTCACCACCCGCCCCGGCCAGCTCGCCGCGACCGGCACCGAGGGCCTCGGCTGGGAGGCCGGCGGCGCCGCCGCGGCCCTGGCCGCGGGCGCGGCGCTCGTCGTCGCCTCCCGCCGCCGTCGCTCCACCGAGAGCTGACGCCCCGTCCTGCCCCCGGCCGTGATGGTCGGCTGGGGGCAGGACGCATGCTCAGCCGTCGGGGCAGCGCTCGGCGATCATCCGGGCGAGTTCCGCGCGCCAGCGGGCCGCGTTGCCGCCGGCCAACTGGCCGGCGAAGGCGCGCCGCGCGGCCTGCACCGACTCGGCCGAAGCGTGCGGGTACGCCTCCCAGACCGCCCAGAGCGCGTTCTCGGTGTCCTCGTCCAGGCCCGTGCAGGTGAGCGGCCCGGTCCCGGACAGGGTCTTGGCCAGCACCGCCTCGAAGACCTGCCGCAGTCGCTCGTCGTCGTCGCGCCCGCGGGCGGGGCGCTCAGCCGCCATCGCTGCTGCCGCCGCCACCGCTGCCGCCATCCCAGCCGCCACCGTCGCCGCTGTCACCGCCGCTCAGGCTCCGGTTCCGGCGCCGGCTGCGCGCGGAGCGGCGCAGCAGGGACCCCGAGGCGAGCGTCGCGGACGCCACGGCGCGCACCCAGCGGGGGCCGCCGCGTTCGGCCCACACCACGCACACGCACCCGCCGACCACGATCACCAGGACACCGACCAGCACGGCACCGACCACGGCTCACCCCTCTCCCGTCCATCCCGTTTCCGGGCCGATCCTCTCAAGCCGAGCCGCCCGCCCGCGCCCCCGACCCGCCCGAAACCGGGTCGATCCGCCATGCAAGCAGACAGTCCGCTTGCCGTGCAGGAAAGTTGGTGCCGCGCGGCATTTGCCGGGGTCGGGGCCCCGCGCCGGTGTGACCGGCGGAAATCGCCCCCGTCCGACCCGCGCCCCGGCCCGGCGCCGGGTGCGGTCACGAACCCGCCGTGTGCCAGGATGCCGACGCTGATCCCCTCTCCCGACCACCCGAGCAAAGGAGTCCGCCATGGCCAAGGGCCTGTTCGCGACCCTGCACACCACCCTGGGCCCGATCCGGCTGGAGCTGTTCCAGTTCCACACGCCGAAGACGGTCCGCAACTTCGTCGAACTCGCCGAGGGCGCCCGGGAGTACACCGACCCGCGCACCGGCGAGCCCGGCAGCGGCCCGTACTACGACGGCACGCTCTTCCACCGCGTGGTGGCCGGCTTCATGGTCCAGGGCGGCGACCCCACCGGCAGCGGCACCGGCGGCCCGGGCTACGCCTTCGCCGACGAGTTCCACCCCGAACTGCACTTCACCAAGCCGTACCTGCTCGCCATGGCCAATTCCGGCCCGGGCACCAACGGCTCGCAGTTCTTCATCACGGTCGGCACGCCGGCCCACCTGAACCGCCGGCACACCATCTTCGGCCAGGTCGCCGACGCCGACTCCCGGGCCGTCGTCGACGCCCTCGCGGCCGTCCCCACGGACGGCGAACGCCCCGTCGACGACGTCGTGATCACCGAGGTCACCGTCGAGCGGCTCTGACGCCCGTCCCGGGCAGCCCTGAGTCCGTCGTCCGGCGGTGTCAGAGCCAGCCGCGGTCGTCGGCGGTGCGCAGGGCCTCGGTGCGGTTGCGGGTGGCGGTCTTGGCGATGGCGGAGGAGAAGTAGTTGCGCACGGTGCCCTCCGAGAGGTAGAGCTTGCCGGCGATCTCGGCGACGCCGGCCCCGGAGCGGGAGGCGTTCAGCACGTCGCGTTCGCGGGCGGTGAGCGGGGAGGCGCCGGCCGCCAGGGTGGCCGCGGCCAGTTCCGGGTCCACCACGCGTTCGCCCGCCGCGACCCGGCGGATGGCGTCGGCGAGGACTTCGGCCGGCGCGTCCTTGACGACGAAGCCGACCGCGCCCGCCTCCATCGCCCGGCGCAGGTAGCCGGCGCGTCCGAAGGTGGTGAGGATGACGACCCGGCAGCCGGGCACCTGCTGGGCCAGGACGGCGGCGGCGGCCAGGCCGTCGAGGCCGGGCATCTCGATGTCCAGGAGGGCCACGTCGGGCCGGTGTTCGCGGGCCGCGTCGACGACCTGGTCGCCGCGTCCGACGGCGGCGACCACCTCGAAGCCGTCCTCCAGGTCGAGCAGGGCGCACAGCGCGGTGCGGACCAGTTCCTGGTCCTCGGCGAGCAGCAGGCGGATCGTCATGTCGTCCCTTTCCGGGCGGGGGCGCGCCCGTGGCGGGCGCCCGGCGGGACGGTGACCAGCAGCCGCCACCCGCGTGGGCTCAGCGGGCCGGCTTCGACGGTACCGCCGGCCGCCGCGACCCGTTCCCGCAGCCCCCTCAGGCCCTTCTCGATCCCGCCGCCCTCGCCGCCCCCGGCGATCCCGCCGCCCCCGGCGACCCCGTCGGTCCTGCCGTCCGCGCCCGTCCCGTCGTCGCGGATCTCCACGGAGGAGCCGGTGACGGTGACGGTGCAGCGGTCGGCCCGGGCGTGCCGGACCACGTTGGTCAGGCCCTCGCGCACCACCCAGCCGAACAGTTCCCCGTCCTGCGTGGCGACGGGGTCGGTGGACGTCGGCAGGTCGGCGACCACCCCGGCGGCGCGCAGCAGTTCGCGTCCGCGCGCCAGTTCGCCGGCCAGCGTGACGTCGCGGTAGCCGGTGACCGCGGCCCGGACGTCGGCCAGTGCCTGCCGGGACAGCGACTCCACCGCGGCCATCTCCGCCAGCGACTGGTCGAGGTCCTTGGCGGCGAGGCGCTGGGCCAGGCGGGACTTGACGGTGATCGCGGTGAGCGAGTGCCCGAGCAGGTCGTGCAGGTCGCGCGCGATCCGGTTGCGTTCGGCCTCCGAGGCCAGCCGCGCCACCTCGGCCCGGGCGGCCACCAGGGCCTGGTTGGTGGTGGCGATCTCCGCGAACGCCCCCGTGGTGAGCACGGTGAACAGCAGCGCCAGCGCCTGGAAGGTGCCGGGCCCGGTGTGCCAGGCGGGCACCGCCCACGGCACCAGCAGGGCGGCCAGGGTGGCGGCGGCGGTCACCCGGGTGGCGTGGCGGCGCCGCAGCACGGCGACGAAGGAGACCACGACGGTGGCGAGGTAGAACGCGTTCTCGTGGGCGAACGGCAGCGCGGCCAGGAACAGCGCGCTCATCACCGCCAGCAGCAGGAGCACCTGCCGCCGCCGGCCGCGGACCATCGCGGTGGCGGTGAGGACGAAGCAGAGGCAGAACGCGCCGACGACCGCGTACCCGGCGACCAGGGCCGCCCCGGACACGTTGTCGTTCACGGCGACGGCGGTCAGGCACGGGTAGACCAGCATCCCGGTGCCCAGCATGATCCGCCGCCAGCCCTGCACCCACCGCTGCGGGGCGCGCTCCCCTGTGGCGCGCTCCGCGGCGGCGTGCCCGGGGAGGGTCGCCTGCGTGTCCTGGTCCACCCTCGCCTGCCTCACGTCGCGTCGGATCGCGCGAACAGGGTACGCAGGTGGCGTCCGTTGATCACGGCGGCCACCCCCGCCAGCACCAGCCCGCACAGGGCCTGCTCGGCCTTCATCCAGAACGGGAAGGTCCCCGGCACGCAGATGATCACGACGATCGCGGCGATCATGACGGCCGAGATGATCCGCAGCCGCCGGTACGCCGCGTGCGAGCCGCGGGCGGCCCGGGTGGTGAACAGGGACGTGACCACGGCGCTGGCCACGACGAGGCTGCCGCGGATCCACACGGCCGGGTTCACCAGGTCGGGGTGGTCGCGCAGGGCGTAGGCGGCCGCCAGGGTGACGACGCTGAGGCCCAGGTAGGCGAACACCAGCCGCCTGATGGTGCGGAAGGCCCGAACGGTGTCGGGGTGGTTCACATCGGTGGAGGTCATGCCCCCATGCTGTCCGCGCCGCGCCCCCGCCCGGCAGTGTGCTGGCGCACCGGCCGACCGTGACAATTGTCAGCAGGTCAGGGCAGGGAAGGGCGGGGTCAGGTCAGGGCGGGGGAAGGGCCGGGGAAAGCGGGGCCGCCGCCCGGCGGGGCCGGGCGGCGGCTGGCTGTCGGTCGTGCGGTGGGGCTCAGGAGCAGCTGGTGAAGGTGGGGCTGGTGTTGGCGATGTAGAGGGTGGCGCCGCCGCTGGGGTCGGAGGTGAGCGGGACGGTGACGGTGTCCTCGGCGGTCCACGGGAAGCCGCGGGCGTCGAACGTCCAGCTTCCGGTGACCTTGCGGGCGAGTTCGGCCAGCGTCACCCAGCCGTACTGCTGGGGCGGGACGTTGACGGTGACGGCGTTGTTGACGGTGGTCGAGCCCTGCCAGACGTTGCTGTAGTTGACGGCGGTCTTGACCGCGGTGGTGAAGACGCCGCCGGGGGCGCCGCCGGAGATCTCCGCCCCGATCTCGCCGCCGAGGGTGCTGGACCAGCCGGTCATGTTGGTGACCGCGAAGTTCTGCTGGGCGGCGCTGCTGGTGTTGTTGAACCAGATCGAGGAGACGCAGACCTTCGGCAGCGGTGCCGCGGGGGCCTCGCTCTTGACGGCCCAGGAGCAGGAGGAGACGTCCTTCTGGCACTGCTTGGCGGCGTGGTCGACGGCGAGGCTGCGGGCGGCCTGCGGGAAGCCGGTGGACCACTGCTGGTTGGCGGTGCCGTTGCAGGTGTACTGGTCGGTCCACGCGTCGTCGTACTGGGCGCCGAGCAGCAGGTCCAGGCAGGTGTTGTCGCCCAGGTGGCGGATCATGAACGCGTCGGCGGCCCCGGCGACCGGCTGCAGGAACCACCGCTGGCTGGACTGCCCGGCGCAGGTCTGCTGGCGCAGGGCCGGGGTGAAGAAGGCCAGGTCGATGCACTTGCCGGTGTCGTTGTTGACGATGGTGAAGGAGAAGTCGGAGGGGTCGACGCTCAGCCGCCAGGACTGGTGGTAGCCGGGCGCCGAGTTGGTGACGATGTAGGCGCCGTCGCCCATGGTGCCGTTCTGGACGTCGAGTTGGCGCCCGTTGCTGAGGGACTTGATGGTCAGGCACTGCTGCGGGGAGGCGCAGGCGGCGGCCGGCGCCGTGGCGGCGTGGGCCCGCGCGGTCGCGAACGGGGCGGCGGTGAAGCCCAGGGCGGCGCAACAGGCCACCAGGACGGCCGCGATCAGGCGCAGCCAGGGAGCCGGTCGGCTCGGGGTCGTGGCGGAAAGCACGGGGTCGGGTCCTTTCGTCGGGAACAGGGAGAGGGAGAGGGGAGAGGGAGAGGGGAGAGGAGTCGGAAAGAAGGGGAGGGCGGGCCGGTCAGGCGGCGGCGAAGGCCGCTTCCAGGCGCGGGACGTAGTCCACGAGGTCCTGTGCCCAGCAGCCCGCGCTGTGGCCGCCGTTGCAGGCGGTGCCCCAGCCGGCGCCGTTGCCGTAGTCGACGTAGTGGTAGCGGTAACCGAGGGCGTCCAGGCGGTCCTTGAGGCGCTTGGCGGTGCCCTCGGCCCAGAACTCCATGTCGGAGGCGCTGCCGTTGCCGTTGCCGGTGTAGACCGCGATGCCGGTGTCGGTGAGCGCGCCCAGGCGGGAGACCGGGTCCGCGGCGTTCCAGCGCCAGTCGGCGTTGAACACCGGGTACGGCGAGCCGAAGATCGCGTCGCTGGAGACCGTGGGGCCGAAGTCGAGGCCGCAGGGCTTCCCGTCGCTGGGCCCGCACAGCACGGTGCCGGCGTTGGTCAGGGTGGCGACCACGGCCCCGCGGATGATCATCTCGTTCACGGAGAGGTCGTTCGCGCCGGACATGGTGAGGACCTGGCCGAACAGCTGGGGCCGGTCCTGCGCGTAGTGCAGCGCGCCGAAGCCGCCCATCGACAGGCCGCCGACGGCCCGGCTCTTACGGCCCGTCAGGGTGCGCAGGTTGGCGTCGATGAACGGGACCACCTGGTCGAGGTGGAAGGTCTCCCAGTTCTGCGCCCCGGCGGCGGTGTTCTGGTCGAGCCAGTCGGTGTACCAGCCGCGCAGGCCGCCGTCCGGGATGACGGTGATCATCGACTGCGCGGCGGTGAGGGCGGGGTAGGCCAGGGCCGGGTCGCTCGGGTTGTCCGAGGCGCCGTGCAGGAAGTACAGGACCGGGTAGCGCTTGGCCGGGCTGGCCGCGTAGTCGGCGGGCAGCAGGATCCGGATGGTGTGCTCCCCGGCGACCTGGGGTGTGGTGACGGTGAGCACGAAGTTGGTGGCGCTGCCGGTGGCGGCACCGACCTGGGTGAGCCCGAAGCCGTCCTTCATCGGCGGCGGGGCGGGGGCCTCGGCGTGCGCGGCGGGCACGCCCAGCAGCAGGAGGCAGGCGGCCAGGGCGGCGACGGCCGCCTTGGCGTGCCGGAGCCGGGCGCGCAGGAGCCGTACGGGCGGGCGCCGGGCGGGCTGGGCTGGTGTCATCGGTCGTCCTTGGCCGTGAGGGTGCCGCCGGTCCCGGGGGGAACCGGTGGAACTGTCTGAACACCGACAACTCTTGCGAGATCACCTCGCGGTCCGCCAGAGCGCCCTGCGGCGCACCTGGGCCACTGGCGCATGTGCGCCACCGGCGTGGGTAGCCTCCGACGGCCCGTCCGGGCGACACCGGCACAAAGACAAGCCGACAAACCGATGAGCGGACGGGCCGACACAACGGCACACGGACACACCGATACGCCGACACACCGACACACCGATACACCGATACACCGACACGATGACGGGGGACGTCGTGCACGACGTGCTGGATCCCGACTCCGAACGCGGCCGGGTCTACCGCTGCCTGGTCGGCCGTCCGCAGGCGCGGGCGGCGGAGCTGGCGGCCGGGGTCGGCCTCGGCGAGGGCGCCGTCCTGGCCGTGCTCAGGGAACTCGCCGACGAGGGCATCGTCGTGGCCTGCAACGGCGGCGGCCCGCCCGTCGGCGGCCATTGCGACGACGGCCCGCGCGGCGACGGCCACCGCGACCGCGACCGCGCCTGGGAGGCGCTGCCGCCCGGCCGGGTGGTCGAGGCGGTGCTGCAGAGCGACGCCGTCCGGCAGGCCACGGCGCGCCGGGCCGGGGCGGAACTGGAGCGCCTCTACCGCTTCGCCCGGCGCGACGCCGGCACCTACGGAGCCCTGGAGGTGGTCGAGGACGCCGCCCAGGTGCTGGCGGCCAGCCGGCGCCTCCAGCTCGCCGCCCGCCACCAGGTGCGGGTCATCGACGTGCCGCCCTACTCCGGCAGTTCGGCCTACTACCTCGACCAGGAGGTGCTGCAGCGCCAGCGGATGGCCGCCGGGGTCGTCTACCGCTCGATCTACCACGGCTGCGCCTTCGACGACCCGGTCGCGGGCCCCAACATGGCGCGCATGGTCGAGGCGGGGGAGCAGGCCCGCACGCTGGACGAGCCGCCGCTCAAGCTGGCCCTGGGCGACGACGACCTGGCGATCGTCACGCTGGCGGCCGACGGGCGCCCGGGCGTCGTCTCGCTGCTGATCCGGCCCTCGGGCCTGCTGCGGGCGCTGGCCGCGGTGTTCGAGACGCTCTGGCGGCTGGCCGTCCCGGCGTCGGTGTCCGCCGTCGACCTGCAGATCGGTGAGCGGGACCGCCGCATCCTGACCCTGATGGCCAGTGGTGCCACGGACGACGCCATCGCCCGGCGGCTGGGGCTGGGGCGGCGCACGGTAGTGCGCCGGGTCTCGGCGCTGCTGGCCCAGCTGGGGGCCACCACGCGTTTCCAGGCGGGCGTGCAGGCGGCCCGGCGCGGCTGGCTGTGAGCCGTCCGCGCCGGGCCGGACCCCTGGGGGGTGGGGGTCAGGGAAAGGTGGTCAGCAGGTGCCCGCCGCGCGGTCGCGCACGACCAGGTCGGTGCGGCCGGGGGTGGAGTCCAGCCAGACCACCCGGGTGCCCTGGTCGGCGGCGGGCTGGTCCTGGCCGCCCCGGTCGCAGGAGAGGCGCTGCGGGGTGCCGCCGCCGGTCGGGAGCTGCCAGAGCTTGGGCAGCGCGGCGTTGGTCCAGCCGCCGGCGGGCTTGGTGCTCTGGACCTTGTAGGTGACGGCCTGGTCGGAGGCGGTGAGGTCGCTGCCGAGCGTCGGGGCGTTCGGCGAGTCGGCGGCCAGCACCTCGTTCACGCCGGAGCCGTCCAGGGCGCCGGAGCGGATGGAGGCGCGGGCGGCCGCGCCGGCCGGGGTGTCCAGCCACAGCAGCCGGCCGCCGGCGAGCCGGGCGGAGGAGGCGGTGGTCGCGGCGGCGCCGGGGGCGGCGTGCGCGGTGTACTGCGCGGTGACCTTGCCGGCGGCGATCGAGTAGACGGTCGGCGCGGTGACGTACTGCTTCCCGTCCTGCCAGGACTCGGTCCAGGCGAGGTAGCCGTCCTTGAGGGTGAGGTCGTCCGGGTGGTGCCCGTCGGCCAGCGGCAGTTCGACCGCGGGGGCCCCGTCGTGGGACAGCCACAGGCTGGTGCGGCCGGTGGCGAAGTCGTGCACGGTGAAGGCGATGTCGCCGCCGGAGACCTGCGGGTTGCCGGGCTCCTTCCCGTCGGCGAGGAACAGGCTGCGGACCGGGCCGGCGCCGGACAGCGGTGCGGTCAGCAGCTCCCGGCTGTGGTCCTTGGCGGTGGTGCCGATGGCCTTCCACACGGCGTTGGTGCCGTCGGTGGAGGGCCAGCTGTGGTAGCGGCCGTCGTCGGGGCTGAGTCGGACGGGGGCGCCGCGCCCGGTGGTGGAGCCGGTGTACAGCGCGGTGGTGCCGGGCAGGGTGCCGCCCGTGCCCTTGACCGGGTCGGGGGCGGGGGCCATCGCCACCCAGTGCCCGCCGCCGGCGGCCGGGGGCGCCATCGAGTAGGAGAGGTTGCGTGCCAGCGTGCGGCTGTCCATGCCGATCCGGCTCTCCCAGCCGGCCTTGATCCCGTGCGCGTCGAACGCGGCTGCCACGGTGCGCAGTTGGGCGTGGCTGAGGCCGAGGTCGCGGCCGGCCGCCAGTGCCGCGTTGCGCCCGGCCACGAAGTCGTCGAGCGGGGTGAGGTAGGCGGTGAGCGCCCGGTAGACCACCCGGTCGGCGGTGAGCGGGTCGAGGGTGCGCCGGATGTCCCACAGGGCGCCGCTGAAGATGGTGGCGTTGAGGTGCTGTCCGCCGTTGTCGACCGTGCCGCCGAGGTAGTCGTCCACGGTGGTGCGGTGGTCGTCCATCCGCCGGTCCGCGCAGGCCTGCGGGGTGCCGGTGCGGCACTTGCTCTCGCCGAGCAGCGCCGCCGCCGGGTCGTTCATGGACATGCCGCGGGCGGTGACCTCGATGGCGTTGCCGAAGTAGTCGGCGAGCCCCTCGTTCATCGCGCCGGCCTGGCCCATGCCGACCAGGTCGGCGGTGTTCGATATGACGCCGTGGGTCATCTCGTGCCCGGCGATGTCGAGGGCGGCGGAGAACGGGTAGTAGTTGGGGCCCCCGCTGCCGTAGACCATCTTCTTCCCGTCCCAGTACGCGTTGGCGTAGGGGGCGCCGTCCTGGGACACGTTGACGACGGAGGTGATCGCGCCGCCCTTGCCGTCCAGGCCGTTGCGGCCGAACCGGTCGTGGTAGAAGTCGTACACGATACCGGCGTTGACGCTGGCGTCGGTGGCGCCGCTGGTGCCGGCGGAGGCCGGGAAGTCCGGGCCGGGGGAGTGGGCCGGGGGGAGGTCGGCGGGGATGCCGCCGCCGAGGTCCATCTCGTCCCGGCCGCCCGCGTCGTAGGTGGTGATGGTGGCGGGCCGGGTGAGGTCGGTGAGCTGGTAACTGCCGTCCGGCAGGCGGGCGATGTTCACCTTGGCGGAGTTGCCGCGGGCGTCCGGCGCGGTCCCGGTGGCGGGTTCGAGGCCGGCCGCGGCGGCGCGCTGGTCGGTGCCGCCCGCCGGGAGCGGGGCGCGGGTGTCGTAGGCGAGGGCGACCACGCCGACGTTGGCGTCCACGAAGACCTCGCGGGCCGCGGGCCCCCCGGTCGCCGGGTCGGCGGCGTGCACGGTGAAGCGCTGGGCGAGCCGGCCGGCGCCGTCCGGCAGGACGACCAGGCCGTGGTCCTCGGCGGTGGCCGCGGCCCGGGCCTTCGGGTCCTGGACGGAGCCGAGCGCCAGGTCCCGCAGGGCGGCGGCCGGGACGGTGGCGGTGGTCGGCACGGTCAGGCCGGTGAAGTACTTGCCGCCGACCGACTCGACGCGCTGCCCGGCGCCCTCGCCCGTCAGGTGCACCAGGTACTGCGCGCCGAACACGGGCACGCCGTCGTGGCGCTGCTCGAACCTGACGGTGCGCCGGCCGTCGGCGGTGCTCTCGGAGCCGACCTCGGCCAGCTCGCCGGGGTCGACGTGGTAGCGGTCGGCGTGGGCCGCGAGGTGGGCGCGGGCGGCGTCGGCGGGGCTGCCGACGGCCGGCTCGGCCAGGCCGGTGACCAGCTGCGGGGCGGCGGTGTCCTGACCGGCCACCAGGGAGGGCACCGGGTCGGGGGCGGCCGCGGGCCCGGCCAGCGCGGGCGGCGCGGCCAGGGCCAGCGCCACCACGGCGGTGGCGCTGATGCCGAGTGCTGTGGACGTGCGGGAACGACGGGGCACGGAGGTCCTCTCGCAGGGCCGAACGGTGGTCGCGGCGGGCCGGTCGCGCCGACCACCGCGACGATCACGATAAGTCATCCAACGTCATATGTCGATAGACTTTCTATGTGCCCGCGGAGGGCCGGAACCCGACCCCCGCAACCAGCCCCGCAACCGGCCCGCAACCGGCCCCGGAAACCCCCAACCCGCCCCGCCCGGCGAGCGATTCGTTCAAGACGCCACCACACCCCCCGACCGACACTGACCCCCATGACCGATCGCGCCTTCACCCCCGCCGCCGGCCGCCTCGGCCCCGTACGCCTCTACGACCCCATCGTCTCCCTCACCCGCGAACGCCTGTGGCGCAGCCTGCTCGCCATGCACGTGGCCCCCCGCCCCGACGACGTGATCCTCGACGTCGGCTGCGGCACCGGCTCCCTGGCCGTCCTCCTCGGCCGCGTCGAACCACGCGCCCGCGTCATCGGCGTCGACCCCGACCCCACCACCCTCGAAGTGGCCCGCCGCAAGGCCGCCGCCGCCGGCGTCACCCCCGAATGGCACATCGGCATGGGCGACGCCGTCGCCGACCTCGTGGGCGCCGAAACAGCCGACACCGTCGTCTCCAGCCTCGTCCTCCACCAGTGCCCCATCCCCATGAAACAGGCCGTCCTCGCCTCCATGCACACCGCGCTGCGCCCCGGCGGCAAGCTCGTCATCGCCGACTTCGGGCGCCAGCGCACGGCCGCCATGCGCCTGGCGTTCCGCATCGTGCAACTGGCGGACGGCAAGGAGGACACCCAGCCCAACGCCGACGGCATCCTGCCCCGGCTGATCACCGAGGCCGGCTTCCACGGCGTGCGCGAGACCGAGACCGTCTCCACGCTCACCGGCTCGCTGTCGTTCTACGTCGCCCGCCGCGCGTAGGCCGCGCCCGCGCCGCCCGTCGGGTTCCCTGCCCGTCGGGTTCCCTGCCCGTCGGGTTCCCCGTGCGACCGGGGGAGATGACGCACCGGCAGGCCCGCACCTCCTGCTCAGCCGAGCGCCGTGTACTTCACCCGCTCCTGGAGCGGAGTCAGGCACTCCGTCAGCCGGCGTGCCTCGATGCTCTCCACGCGGTCGGGCGGTTCGTCCTCGTCCCCGGCCCAGCACATGTAGATGTCGACCGGCCCGTGCAAAAGGGCCGCGGACACCAGCGCCGCCAGGAACTCCCGTGAGTGCTTCTGCGCGAGGAACTCCTCGCGCTCCTCGTCCCGCATCGCGTCGACGAGCGCCATCGCGTCGGCCGTGTCGGTGAACCCCTCCCACTCGAACCGGGAGCTGTTGAACCCACAGCCGCAGCCCTCGTGCGAGCCGACGCAGGTCACGTGCGGTGAAGTGAAGCGGGCTCGAACGGGCGCGTCGGCGGCAGTCTCGCGAACCCCGCAGTAGCAGGTCCCGAGCTGCGGACCGGCGGCGCAGGGGATCGGCAGCACGGGCTGTTCGGTTCCGATCCACACCATCAGACACATGCGGACGAGGCTACGCCCGGCCCGAGGCACCCGCCGGACTGCCTGCCCGGCCCGGGCCGCCCGCCGGGCCCGAGGCGCGCAGCACCGGGAGCACCGCCGACGGCGTCAGCCCCGTCATCTCCCGCATCTGGCGGCTGAAGTGCGCCTGGTCCGCGAAGCCGCCCGCCAGCGCCGCCTCGGCGAGCGTGCGCCCCTCGCCCAGCGCGTCGGCGGCGCGGGCCAGCCGCCGCCAGATCCGCCAGCGTGCCAGCGGCACCCCCAACTGCCGCCGCGCCAGCGCCCGCAGGCGCTGCGGCGACAGCCCCACCCGCGCCGCCAGCCCCGGCAGCGCGACCCGGTGGTCCGTCAGCGCCTCCATCGCCGCCCACAGCCGCACGTCCACCTCGGCCGACGGCAGCACCCCGGACGGCTGCAGGTCCTCCTCCACCAGGTCCCGCCACTGGGGCGCCACGGTGACACCGTCACCGCACCCCGCCCGCAGCCGGTCCGCGAACGCGCAGTGCGGATCGACGAAGAACGCCGACACCCCCCGGACCGGCGCCATCCGGTGCCACACCATCGGCGCCACCACCACCGCCGCGCCCCGGTGGCGGACCCCGGCCCCGTCCACGATCGTCACCTCGCCGCCCGTCGCCGCGACGGCGACCTGGAACGCGGCGTGCCGGTGTGACGTGCTGTCCGCCAACGGCCCCCGGTACAGCGCGTACCCCGCGCCCACGACGAAGTGCCGCCCGATCCCCTCCCACTGCCCCATCCGCCCGATGCTGCCAGAGCGCCGCGCCCGCCACCCCGGATTCCGGCCACCCCCTACTGCCTCAGGCCCACGTCGCGGGCCTTCCAGGCCAGGAACGCCGAGAACCGGACCGTGCCCGCCAGCCCGGCCAGGGCGAGCACGATCCACAGCGGGATCCCGAGCAGGCTGGGCCGGCTCGTGATCATCCGCTCGCCGGCGAGCCACACCCTGGTCTCGTGGCCGTCCGGATACAGCTTCCCGGTGGGCCGCTCCTCGCCGAACTCCCGGCCGCCGGCGCTCCAGTGGTACGTGCAGCCGTAGACGTCGTGGCCCTGGTTCTGGTCGTCCAGCTCCCGGCCCGTCGTCCGGCAGCCCGTCACGGTGGCCGTGACGCCGGGCGGCTCGTGCAGCCTGGTCCGGACGGCGTAGGCGGCCTGCGCCGCCGCGAACACCGTGCCCAGGGCGAGCACCAGCAGCAGCACCAGCGCCACGCAGGAGACGACGTAGTCGGTGGTGGAGACCCGACGCAGCAGCGGCAGCGAGGCGCCGACGGCCGCCACCAGCGCGACCCCGCACACCACCAGCCACCACCGCCGATCGCCCGGCAGGTCCTGCGACCCCGCCCACACCACCGGCCCGGCCGCGCCCCCCAGCACCGCCACCCCCGCCACCACACCCACCGCACACCGCCGGTGCAGCGCCCCCCACGCCACGGAAGCCTCGCGCACCACCCCGCCCCCTCTCCCCGTTCACCCTCGCCACCCCCGAGGACGCCCCCACCCGAAGCCACGGTTTCGGTCCGGTGCGACAGGCTCGGTGCGGGGCTGAGCCAGGCCTATACGGGCAGATCCCATCCGGGCCCGTCCTCGGTGCCGAGCCAGACCCGCTGTCCGGCCGCCGACACGGTGATCCCGAAGCGATCCTGGTGCGGCTCACCGGCCGCCTGCCAGGTCTCAACCGTCTGCTCGACGTGGTCCCACAGGGCGACGGGCCCGCGCTGGGTCACGGTCCACCCGCCGGTGGGGTCGGGCGCCGTCCGGGCCTGCGATCCGGTGGCCAGGTCCCAGAGGATCTGTTGAGCCCCCACACCCATGCGGATTGCCCCGGGTGCGGCAAGCTGGGCCACCCAAGCGCCCGTCCAACTGTCCAGCTTCGCCGGGTCGATGCGGGTCGGACGCTCCTTGCCGGGCAGGAGGTCCAGCGTCGGGCGGGGCGGTCGGTCGTGCGTGCGGGCGATCATGAAACCGGTTTGGCCGGTCAGGAACCGGCCAGTGGCCTCGCCAGGTCCGGTCACGTCGAGCAGCACGAGGGCGTTCGCGTAGCTCCACCCGGAGAGGGTGACCAGGATTCGACCGCCGGGCTTGACCTGGTGGAGCCAGGAGAGAGGGACGTACCGGACGGAACAGGTGGCGATGAGCCGGTCGTACTGCCCGCCGTCCGGGTCGCCGCGCAGCCCGTCACCGATGATCAGCCGGGGGGAGAATCCCGCAGTCCTGATCGCCGCCGCCGCTGCCGCGCCGACCGCGGGGTCGTACTCGATGCTGGTGAGGCCGGCGTCCCCGAGGCGGTGCGCGCCGAGGGCGGTCGAGTACCCGGTGCCCGTACCGATCTCCAGTACCCGGTGCCCGGCCTCGGCGCCCAGCTGCTGCCACATGCGCAGTACGACGGACGGGAGGGTGGACGACGATGACGGGATACCTGTCACGGTCTCCCCGGCGGTGTCCTCGGGCCCGATGCGGCCGTCGAGTTGGGTCACCAGCGTCTGGTCGTCGTAGATCCCGGCCAGCCACCCGGGCTCGCCCTGACGGACGGACCGGTAGCTGGTCGGGACGCTGCCGGCGACCGGAGCGAAGTAGGTTCCGACGAAGAGCTCTCGCGGAACGGCCCTCGCCGCACTGTCCCACTCGCGTTCGGTCAGCGTGCCGTCCTCGGTGAGCCTGTCGGCCAGAGCGGTGCGGAGTTCAGCCGGCGTGCTCATGCGTCACGGCCTTTCTGTAGCTGGTCGGCGAGGGCGCGGGAAATCGCCTCGGTGGTCTCGGCCGGCTGCCATGCCCACTGGCCGTTCGGGTTGCATTCAAGGAAGTACCAGTCGCCCGAGGCGGTCACGGCGAAGTCGAACGCGCCGTAGACCAGACGAAGTTCTCCGAGGTAGGCGGCGACCGAACGTGCGACCGGCTCGGGTACGCCGATCGGGGTGCACGTCATCCGGTCCTGACGGCGCCGCCAGTCAAGGTCGGGGCTGTCGATCCGGACGCCGAACAGGCGGTTGCCGACGGCCGTCACCCTTGCGTCGAACAGCTTCGGCACCTTCGCCTGGAAGAGGTGCGGGCAGGCGGACACGGCGCCGGTGATGTCGGCCGGATCGACCTCGCGCACCCACACGGCGTGAGGCTGTCCGCCGACCGAGTAGGGGATGTTCCACAACGGCTTGTACACCGCCCCGGCGGCCTGGGCCGCCACGAACTCCCGTGCCTCGTCCGCGCTGTTCGTGATCACCGTGTCGGGGACCGGGAACCCGCAGCGCTGCGCGGCCGCCAATTGTGCCGGCTTGTGCTCGGCCGCACGGTTGGCCCAGGGGTGGTTCACGTAGTGCGCGGCGGGGAGCGAGGCGAGGATGCCGCCCGCACCCCACAGGGATTGCGAGGCGGCGAACCGGCGGTCCTGGCCGTCCAGTTCGGAGGGCCCTTCGTAGGGTGAGGCCCGGCGCACCCAGACGGACCGGACGGCGGAGAGGTCGAGCTCCCGGCTGGCCGTGCGCAGGGTGCCCCGCTGCTGGCCCGTGCGGTACGTGGCGATCAGCGAGGCACCCGTGTGCAGGTCGGCGCCGGGATCGAGCCGGACCGCCGGAACCCGGCGCTCGGCGAGCACCCGCAGTACCGCATCCGAGGTCACGTCAAGGGGGTTGGTCAGCACCAGCACCGACCCGCTTCGGTCGTTCATCAGCCGTTGCTCTGGTCCTGGTCGTAGGACTCGGTGCTGTCGGCGTCGGTCGGCCCGCCCGGTTTTCCGTCGGGCGTGGTCGTGGTGGGCGTCAGGCCGCTCGTGCTGGTGCCGTGCCCGCCCAACTCGACCGTGCGCCCGTGCTCGTCCACGATCACCGCAATCTGCGTCTCGGGGTCGATGACGGGCGTGTGCTGCGGGACCGGGACGGTAGCCGTGAACGGCCCCATCCGGGTGGTACCCCACGGTGCGGTTGTCATCTGTACTGCGCCTCCATTTCGTGGTGGTGCTGACAGGATCAACAACTCGGCCGGTTGGCCGAGTTGTGCAATCCGACCCCGGTCGCTCGACCTGTCCGGGGTCGGGACGGCCGGGGTGGGGGCTTGGGAACCCGATCCGAGCGGAACGGACCTCAAGTCCGTGACGGGTTCGCCGACCTGCGGGCGGTATCGCGGCTTCGGGGACACGGGGGTGCTTTTGAGCGCCACGACAGCGGCTCCGTTCCGTAGTTCGACGACTACCGGGGGTGCCAACTGTCCTCTAGGCCGCGGAGCTGTTCAACTTGTCCCACGGTGTCAGATTGGTAGGACGAACAGCCTTGAACAAGCGGGAACTTGACCCCCCGACATCCCCGGCCGCCGAGTTCGGCGTACTGCTTCGCACGTCGCGCGAGCAGCGGGGCTGGACTCAGGAACACCTTGCCGAGCTGATCGGCTGTACATCGTCGTACATCTCCGCGCTCGAGCACGGCCGAAGGAAACCAAGTCAACAGATCTCAACGGCACTTGATCGAGTCTTCGAGTCGGGAGAGCAGTTCCTCAGGGAGTGGAGTACGTCCGGTCGGCGGGTCTTGTTCGAAGGCTTCGACGAGTACCTGCGCAATGAAGCGAAGGCCATCGCCCTGAGGCTGTTCGAGATCAACCTGGTTCCGAGTTTGCTCCAAACGCCCGAGTACAGCCGAGTTTTTCAGGAGGCGGCTGTCCTGCGGGGGGTCGCAACTCAGCAGCAGGCCGACGAACGAATCGAGAAGGTGCTGCTCCGACAGCAGGCCCTCGCCCGAGATCCGGCGCCGCACGTCCAGGTGGTGATGGACGAGGGGGCGCTACGGCGGCCGATCGGTGGTCGGGACGTCATGGTGGCGCAACTCAGGCACCTGGAAGCACTCGCTTCACGTCCCCGTTTCCTGGTGCAGGTGTGTCCTATCACAGCAGGCGAGAACCGCCCGTTCGGGCATCCAATTACGTTGCTGACCATGCCGAACAGGGCCATCGTGGGGTACGGCGAGACGCAGCGGCGCGGCTACCTCGAACGCGATCCGGAGACGTTGGCTGAGTGGGCCGGTGAGTACGATCATCTCCAGGCCGAGGCGCTGCGCCGAGCAGCGAGCATCGAGTTCATTCGAAACGTGCGGAAGGGTTTTGAGCATGGATGATCGCAATGCCACCTGGCACAAGAGTTCCTACAGTACCCAGGGAGGGAACTGCGTCGAGGTCGGTGCGAACGTCGTCCACACCGTCCCGGTCCGTGACTCCAAGGATCCCCACGGTCCCGCGCTGGTCTTCCCTGCCGACGCCTGGTCGAGCTTCGTCGCCGCCGTCCGTTCCGGACAGTTCGGCAACGCCTGACGTACGCGTGCCGCCCTGACGCCCCGCCACCCGGGAAACCGCCGGGAAGCCTGTCTCTCTCATGACCCGCACGCCCAGAGCCGAACGGTAGGCAAGCGGCATCGTCGCACCCGGGCCCGCCCCGCCCGATGTCACGGTTTCGGGCCGTGCCCGGTCCTCATCGGTGAACAGGGCGCGGCCGACACCCGCGTCCCCCGCTGCAGGAGAGGGACGAGCCATGGAAACCGTGACCGTGCGACGGGTCGTCGCGGCGCCGATCGCCGAGGTGTTCGACTGGTGCGCCACGAGCACCAACTACACCCGCTCCCCGTTCGTGCTCAGGGCGCGCCTGGCCCGGCCCGGGGAAGGCGCGCCCTACGGGGTGGGCGCCGTGCGGCTGCACACCTGGCTGATCGGCTGGTTCAACGAGCGGATCACCGCCTACAACGCCCCGCACGGCTTCGACTACACCGTCGACCGCAGCTTCCCGCCGGCCCGGCACGAGTTCGGCCGGATGACGTTCGAGGAGGTCCCCGAGGGCACCCTGGTCGTCTGGGCGACCGGCTTCGCGATCCCCGTCCCCCTGGTCGGCGCGGCCCTGGCCCGCCGGGTCGGCAAGCCCGTCATCGCCCACGTCTTCGGCGCCATCCTGTCCGCCGCCGCCACCGACCTCGAAGCCGCCCCGAAGAAGCGCCCCTGACACCGCGGCGCCAGGGGCGCCCCCCGCGGCAGGAGCGGGACGGCTCAGGCCGGCGGGTTCGGCCGGTTCAGGCCGCGGTCGTAGGCGAAGATCACGGCCTGCACCCGGTCCCGGGCGCCGATCTTCGCCAGCACCCGGCTGACGTGCGTCTTGACGGTCGACTCCGCGAGCACCAGGCGCTGGGCGATCTCGCCGTTGGTCCAGCCCCGGCCGACCGCGACCAGGATCTCGCGCTCGCGCTCGGTCAGGGCGTTCAGCCGCGGGTCGTCCTCGGCGGCCGCGCCGGGCGGGCGCACGGGCAGGTGGTGGGCGTAGGCGTCCAGGAGGCGCCGGGTGATGGCGGGGGCGACGACGGCGTCGCCCTCGGAGACGGCGCGGATCCCGGCCAGGAGGTCCTCCGGGCGGGCGTCCTTGAGGAGGAAGCCGCTGGCGCCGGCGCGCAGCGCGGCGTGGGCGTACTCGTCGAGGTCGAAGGTGGTCAGGACGAGGATGCGCGAGCGCCCGCCGGTGGCGACGATGCGGCGGGTGGCCTCGATGCCGTCCATGCCGGGCATCCGGATGTCCATCAGGACGACGTCGGGCCGCAGGTCGGCCGCCAGGCGTACGGCCTCGGCGCCGTGCGCGGCCTCGCCGACGACCTCCGTGCCGGGCTGGCTCTCCAGCAGCATCCGGAAGCCGTACCGCTGGAGCGGCTGGTCGTCGACGATGAGGACCGTGGTCACGTCAGGCCGCCTGTCGGGTCGGGGTCGGGGTCGGGATCGGAGGTGAAGGCGCCGGGTCCGCCGAGGCCGTCGGGTCCGTCGGGCCCGTCGGGGGTGAGGTCGAGGACGGCCTCCACGGTCCATCCTGCCCCGGGCCCGGGCCCGGCGGTGACGGTGCCCCCGTACAGGGCCGCGCGTTCGCGCATGCCCGTGAGACCGTGCCCCTCCTCGCCCGCCGTGCCGCCCCGCGCCGCCCCGCCGGGTGGACCGCCGGGTGGACCGCCGGGCGGACCGCCGTCCCGCACCCGCACCCGCAGCCGGCCGCCCTCGGCGGCCAGCGTCACGTGCGCCCGGGTGTCGGGCCCGGCGTGCTTGAGGGTGTTGGTGAGCGCCTCCTGGACGATGCGGTACGCCATCAGCTGCACCCCGCGGTCCAGCCGCCCCACCTCGCCGCGCGCGGTGTACACGACCTGCGGCCCGGCGGCCCGGATGCGCGCGCACAGCTCGTCGAGGTCGGCGATGCCCGGCTGCGGCGTGAACTCGGGGCCCTGCTCGCCGCCCTGGTCGCGCAGGACGCCGAGCATGCGCCGCAGCTCGCCCAGCGCCTGGCGGCTGGTCTCCCCGATCAGCAGCAGCGCCTCCCGGCCCCGCTCGGGGGAGGCCTCGGTCGCGTACGCGCCGCCGTCCGCCAGGGTGATGATCACGGACAGGTTGTGGCCGATGATGTCGTGCATCTCCCGGGCCACCCGGGTGCGCTCGGTGGCGGTGGCCAGCCGGCTGCGCTGGTCGCGCTCGACCTCCAGCCGCGCCGCCCGCTCGCGCAGCCCGGCGAGCTGGGCCCGGCGGATGCGCACCGCGATGCCGACGGCCACCGCCGCCGTCGCCGCGCTGAACAGGAAGAACAGCGCGTCCCCGACCGGCAGCCCGCCGGACAGCTCCACCGCGACCAGCGCCGACGCGCCGGCCATCGCCGTGCACGCCCATGCCAGGTGCCGCAGGCTCCCGTGCAGGGCCAGGCTGTAGAGGGCGACGAGCAGCGCGACGTCCGCGCGCAGCGCCACCCCAAGTGACCACTGCAGGACGAACACCGCCGCGACCGCCGAGAACGCCGCCGCCGGTCGCCGCCGGCGCCACAGCAGCGGCAGCAGCAGCCCCGCCTGCAAGGCCAGCATCGCCGCCAGCGGCGGGCGGGCGAAGACGATCCGGTGCTCGCGCGCCCGCTCCCCGCCGTCGTGGAAGGGCAGCAGGTCCGGCAGGCAGAACAGCAGGAAGACCGCGGCCACCACCGCGGTGTCCAGCACCCACGGGTGGTCGCGGTCCGCCTGCCGCGCCCGCTGCCCCAGCCGGGCCAGGCGCGCGAACACCGGGTGCCCCGACAGCGGGTCGCCCCCCGCCCCCGCGGCGGTGTCGTGCTCGCTCACGGCGTCACCTTCGTCCAGCTCATCCGCAACGGTCGTCACCTTCGTCCAGCCTCATCCCGGAACGGACACGAAAACGGACACGAAAACGGAAACGGAAACGGAAACGGAAACGAAACGCGCCCGGTGCGGCACCCGACTCGAACGGGCACCGCACCGGGACGTCCACGCAGTCTCCCAGTCCTCAGGCGTCGCTGCGCACCAGCCGCACGGCCGCGCCCGCCAGGGCGAGCACCGTCCACAGCAGGAACACCGCCAGCCCCGCGGCGGGCGACAGCGTGGTCGCGTCGTGGTGCAGGGCGAACAACGCCTGGCCCGCGTTGCTGGGCAGGTAGGGGCTGATGTGGTCCTGCCAGGACGAGGGCAGCAGCGAGATCAGGCCGGGGACCAGCATCAGCGAGGCCACCAGCACCGAGATGCCGCCCGCCACCGACCGCAGCAGCGCGCCCAGCGCGACGCCGATCACGCCCACCAGGGCGAGGTAGAGCCCGGCCCCCAGCAGGCCGCGCAGGACGCCGGCGTCGGAGAACGTCATCGCCGCGCGGGTGCCGGAGAGGATGCCGCTGTCGGCCGCGAAGGCGACGAACACCCCGACGGTGCCCAGCAGCAGCACCACCACGCCGTACACCGCCGCCTTGGACCACAGCACCGGCAGCCGGCGCGGCACCGCGGCCAGGGTGGAGCGGATCATGCCGGTGGAGTACTCGCCCGCGGCGACCAGCACGCCCAGGACGCCGAACGCCAGCTGCGCGAAGTTGGTGCCGAACAGCGACAGGCTCAGGGCACTGGCGTCGGCGAAGTCCCCCCGGTCCATCGGGCGCCCCGAGGTGATCCTCGACTTGAACTGGAACGCGGCGATCAGCCCGAACGCGACCAGGAACAGCAGGCCCAGGCCCAGCGTGATCCAGGTCGAGCGCAGCGACCACAGCTTGGCCCACTCCGAGCGCAGCACGCGCACGGGCGTCACCCGGTAGGCGGGGCGCGCGGGCCGCCGGTCGGCGGCCGCGGACGTCTGGCTCGGTGCGATGGTGCTCATGCCGCGCTCCTCGGGGACTCGGCGCCGGCACCCGCACTGGCGGCGGGCCCGGTCGCGGTGGTGGTGCCGTGGTACTCCACGGCGTCCCTGGTCAGCTCCATGAACGCCTCCTCCAGGGAGACCGTGCGGGTGGTGAGCTCGAACAGGGCGATGCCCTGCTCGGCGGCCCGCAGGCCGATCTCCCGCGCGGCCAGGCCGGTGACGAGGAGCTCCTCCGAACCGGAACGGCCGGTGACCTCCACCCCGGGCCCGGCCAGCGCCGTGCGCAGCCGGGCCGGATCGGCGCTGGCCACCTTCACCACGTCGCCGCCGGCCTGGCGGACCAGGTCCTGCACGGTGGTGTCGGCCAGCAGCCGGCCCCGCCCGACGATGATCAGGTGGTCGGCGACCAGCGCGACCTCACTCATCAGGTGCGAGGACACGAAGACGGTACGGCCTTCGGCGGCCAGCGAGGTGAGGAGGTTGCGGATCCACAGCACGCCCTCCGGGTCGAGGCCGTTGACCGGCTCGTCCAGCATCACCGTCGCCGGGTCGCCCAGCAGCGCCGCCGCGATCCCCAGCCGCTGGCCCATGCCCAGCGAGAACGCCCCGGCACGCTTCCTGGCCACCGACTGCAGCCCGGTCAGCTCGACGACCTCCTCCACCCGCGAGCGCGGGATGCCGTGGGTGTGCGCCTGGGCCATGAGGTGGTTGAACGCGGAGCGCCCCGGGTGGATCGACTTGGCCTCCAGCAGCGCCCCGACCTCCTGCAAGGGCGCCGCGTGCGCGGCGTAACGGCGCCCGTTGACGCGCACCGAGCCGCTGGTGGGCGCGTCCAGTCCGACGATCATCCGCATGGTGGTGGACTTCCCGGCGCCGTTGGGCCCGAGGAAGCCGGTGACCGTGCCGGGCTTGACCGTGAAGTCGAGCCGGTCGACGGCGGTCTTCTCCCCGTACCGCTTCGTCAGCTGGTGCGCCTCGATCATCGCTCACCCCTACGCTCCGGGGCCGGACCGTCCCGGCCTCCCTCACACTCCACGCTAGGTGCGGCGCCGGCGCGATCCGTGGTACCCCGGACCGATCATCGGAAGGGGCGCGGTACCGCGGTACCGTGCCCGGATCGCCTGTTGCGGTTACATCACGACGTGTCCGATTCATCGAGTATTGGACCGGAGTGCGGCGATTAACTTTGTTGGCAGCGGTGCGAACGGTCTCTCATAATGCCTGCTGAGACGCGTGATGGACGGTCCGGAGAACCGCCGGGGGAGCGGTTTGCGAGGGAGTCCGCGCGCGAGATCCCACATTCTCCCGGGGGAGTTCCTTGTCCGCGCCCGAAAACGAAACAGCCGCCGTTCCGGAGCAGCCCGACGCTGCGCCGCAACCGGCCGCCGTACCGCAGCACCCCGCTGCGCCGCAGCACCCCGCCGTACCGGAGCACGCCGCCGTTGCGGAGCAGCCCGGCGTTGCGCCGCAGCACGCCGTCGCACCCGAACCGGCCGCGCGCCGGCTGCCGCGCGCCGTCGGCGTCGTACTGGCCACCGCCGGCCTGCTCGCCGTCACGGCGACCAGCGCCGCGGTGACCGTCGCCGTCGGCAGGCCGGACGCCCGCCCGGTGGCCGCCGCCGCACCCGCGCCGGCCACCACCACCACCACCGCCAGCCCGAGCCCGACGCCCTCCGCCACCCCGGTACCGGTGCCGACGCCCACCGCCGCCCCGACCACCCCCAAACCGGCCAGCACCGTCAAGGGGACCGTCAACGGCGGCAAGCACGAGGGCGACCTGCGCTACTTCCTGCTCCCGATCCCGGACGGCGGCGAGTCGTACGGGCCCGCGGACGGGATGACCATGACCAACGACGACGTCACCGACCTGTTCGGCAAGCAGGACGGCATCATGGACATCCTCGGCTCGTACGGCTACCAGTCGGGCGCCACCCGGATGTACCGGACGGCCGACGGCAAGGCCGAGGTCACCGTCACCCTGCTGCGCTTCGGCTCCACCTCGATGGCGCGCGAGTTCGTCCAGGGATACACCCTCAAGTCGCAGGACCCGATCGACATCGACGGCGACCCGAACGCCCACGGCTACCTGCACAAGCCCAAGCAGCAGGCGTACACCGGCTCGATGACCGGCATCTCCAGCCAGGGCGACGTCCAGTACACGATCGACGTCGAGGTGAAGGGGACACCGGACAAGGCGCTGCTGAGCGGGCTGATGAAGCGCCAGCGCGAGTGGCTCGCCTCCGGCGGCTGAACGCAGCTGAACGCGGCTGAACCCGCGCCGCCGCCCGCCCCGACGCCGTCCTCCCCACCCTCCTCTGGAGCCACCCCGTGACCACCGAACCCGCGCTGCCCCCGCCCGGCACCGCGCCGGCGCCCGCCGCCCCGCCGCGGCCCGCCGCCATGCCCACCGAGACGCCTTTCACCGAACCGCAGTTCACCGCCGAACCACCGTCCACCGCCGAGGCGTTTTTGTTCGACGCGCCGGCCCCCGATCTCCTGTCGGCCGCCCCCGAGCGGGCGCCCCGCGCCCCGCGCCGCCCGCGCCCGGTGCTGCTGGCGGTGTCCGGACTGGTGCTGGGCACCCTGGTGGGCGGCGGCGTCGGCTACGCCGTCCAGGCCCAGCGCCCGCCGACGCCGCTGCCGCCGATCCAGGTCGCGCGCCCGTCCTACCCGGCCGCGGCGGTCGACCCGACCGCCTTCGCCGCCCAGCAGCCCAAACCGCTGGCCATCGACGGCGACCTGCTCAAACTGCTGATCGGTGCCCCGGACGGCAGCGCCGCCTGGGGAGAATTCCCGGACAAGCCGAGCTGGGTGTCGGTCGGCGAGCTCGCCGAGCACAGCGACAGCGCGGTCCGCGACTTCAAGGACCTGAACTCCCGGGGCTTCCGGCGCGCGGCCGAGGTGGACTGGAAGAAGGGCGACACCAGGTACCGCGTGTCGCTGGTCCAGTACGCGCCGGACCGCGCCGACGAAGCCGCCACGCACGCCGTCGGCACCACCCGCAACCTGAAGCCGTTCGCCGACGGCGCCAACGGCGGCTACCGGGTGGACGAGACACCCAGGTACTGGGCCGACAGCGCCGATCGGTACTACTACGGCCAGGCCGTAGCCCAACGCGGCACGGTGGCGATGGTGGTCGAGGTCTTCGACCCCAAGCCGGTGAACCCCGACGTCGTGAAGGACCTCGCCAAGCAGCAATGGGAGCGGCTGGTATGACCGACAACAGCATGACCGGGACCCCGGCCGCCACGCCGGCGCCGACCGCCCCCGAGGCGGCCCCGGCCGCCGCCGAACAGCCCGTCGCCGAGCAGCAGTTCGCCGCCGAGCCCGCCGCCCCGCGCCCCGCCTCCCGCCGCCTGCTGCGCGCGGGCGCCGCGACGGCCGCAGCGGCGCTGGCCGGGGTGGCCATCGGCGTCGGCATCATCAAGACCCAGTACGACGACCCCGCCCCGGCCGTCGCCGCCGGGCCGTCCGCCGCGCCCGTCCCGACCGCGACCGCCACGCCGTTCGGCGCCAAGTCCAACGGCAACCACTTCGGTTCGCTGCGCGACCTGCTGCTGCCCGTCCCGGCCGGCTACGAACCCGGCCCGGACGAGGGCGGCTACGGCAACGACACCGAACTCGGCGCCGAGTTCCTGTCCGCCGAACTGGACGACGAACTCCAGCAGATCCCCAAGGACAAGCGCGACAAGCTCCGCTCCTACTGGGAGGGCCTGCACGTCAAGGCCACCGGCGTGCGCACGTACCGGACCACCGAGGACGACCTGGTGGTCGGCCTGAAGCTGCGCCAGTTCAACCAGCAGGAAGTGCAGAAGCTCAACGAGTACACCGCGGTCTTCACCGGCGACACCGGCCTGTTCCGGATCGGCCCGGAGATCCCGGGCCACCCCGAGGCGCACTGCTACCTGATGCCGGCGCCGCCGTCCGCGCCGATCGACTACCTGGAGTGCTCGGCCGCCGAGGGCGACCTCCTGGTGGTCATGAACGTCGAGGGCGTGGCACCGCTGCCCAAGGACCGGATCGTCGCCCTCTTCACCCTGCAGCTCGACCGCCTCGCCCGCCCGGGAGCGTCCGCATGACCGACCACGCCACCCCGCACGAGCCCGCCGCCCTCGCCGAGACCCCCGCCGAGGCCGCCACGGAGACTCCCGCGGGCACCTCCGCCGAGTTCCCCGTCGCTCCCGCCGCGGAGACCCCCGAGGAGCACGAGGCCCGCCTCGCCCGGCGCAGCGCCCGCCGCAGGGCGGCCGCGCGCTGGGCCACCGCCACCCTGGTGTTCGCCCTCGCGGGCACCGGCGCCGCGCTGGCCGTCACCGCCCCCGAGCGCACCGACCTGCCCGGCCTGGCCACCCCGGGCGACGGCCGCTACACCTTCCCGCCGCTGACGCTGCCGCCGCTGCCCTCGGGCAGCAGCGCGCCGGACCGTACGGGCGGCAAGAACGCCCTGCACGCCGCGGACCTGCGCTACCTGCTGCTGCCCGCCCCCAAGGAGGCCGGCGGCAGCCTCACCCCGGCGCTCTACCCGGTTCCCACCGCCTCGGCCACCGGCACCCCGTCGGCGAGCGCGACCCCGAGCCCGACCGCCACCGCCTCCGCCTCCGCCTCCGCCTCGGCGTCGGCCTCGGCGGGCGCGAGCCCGTCCACGGCCCCCGCCGGCCAGGCCCCGGCCGACTGGGTCACCTGCGACGCGATCCTCGCCGACCAGCAGGACCCGGCCGAGCTCCGCGCACTGCTCCTGCAGGACGCCTGCCGGGCGGCCACCGTCCGGGAGTGGACGGCCTCCGACGGTACCCGCACCCAGATCCGGCTGCTGCGCTTCGGCGCCTCCTTCGAGTCCTGGAACGTCTTCTCCTCCCTGCGCTCCGACGCCAAGCCCACTGCCCTGCCCGGCGCGAAGAGCACCTCCCACAGCGCCTGGGACACCGTCGAGGGCGTCCACCTGGACGCCCAGGAGAGCACGGCGAAGGGCACCAAGGGCACCCCGAACGCCCGCGTCGCCTACCTCTGCGCCTCCGACCTCGTCGCCGTCGTCACGATGACCAACCCCGACGGCGTCCCGGACGCGGCCTTCCGCCAGGTGGTCACCCTCCAGTCCGACCTCCTGGCCTGACACCGGCTCCCGCGCCCGCCGCCACCCCCGCGCCTGCCGCCCCTCACGCCGTCAGCCGGGCGGCGGCGGGCAGGTGGTCGCTGGAGGTGGCGGGCAGGGTCCAGGCGGCGGTCGCGGACAGGCCCCGGGTCATGACGTGATCGATCCGGGCCAGCGGGAAGACCGCCGGCCAGGTGAACCCGAAGCCGCCGCCCGCGCTGTCCTGCGCGGAGCTCAGCCGACTGGTGACCGGGGCGAGCGCGTGGTCCCCGGCGGCGGTGTTGAGGTCGCCCAGCATCAGCACCCGGGGCAGGGGCTCCTCGTCCAGCGCGGCGCCGAGCGCGGCGAGGTTGCGGTCGCGGTGAGCGGTGGCGAAGCCGGTGACGTTGAGCCGGACGGAGGCGAGATGGACCACGTACACGGCCAACGGCCCACCGGGGGCCTGGACTTCGGCCCGCAGCGAACGGCTCCAGCCCGGGTCGATGGTCAGCCGCCGTGCGTCGGTCAGCGGGTGGCGGCTCCACAGCGCGACGGTGCCGATCCGCGTGCGGTGCGGCAGTTCGGCGTCCAGCACGTGCTGGTAGACGGGCAGCGCGGCGTCGGTGACCTCCTCCAGGGCGACCAGGTCGGGGCGGGCGGCGAGCAGCGCCCGGGCCGTGCCGGCGGGGTCCGGGTTCTGCGCGCTCACGTTGTGGGTGACCACGGTCAGGCCCGCACCGCCGGCCGGGCCCGCACCGCCCCCCGGCGGCGGGCCGCCGCCGGCGAGCACCGGCCCGAGCACGACGGCCCACACCGCGGCCAGCACCACCGCGGCGCACGCCGGCACCGGCGCGCGGCGCAGCGCGGCGGCGAGCAGGACGGCGGGCACCACGACGCCGGCCCAGGGCAGGGCGCTCTCCCACAGGCTCCCCAAGTGGACGCCCAGGCTCGGCACCCGCCGGTGACCGGCCAGGGCGAGGGCGGTCAGCAGGGCCACGGCGGCGGCCACGCGGCCGCGCCGCCAGCGCCCGACCGGCGGGCGTTGCTGCCGCTCCCGACGGCATCGACGGCCGCCCGGGCGGGAGACACCCGCCGGAGCGCTTCCCGCCCCCGCCTGCGGGCCCGCTCCCGCCCCCGGCGCGAGCCCCTCCTGCGATCGGATCATGAACGGCCCCCTACCCGGCCGCGTCGGGCAACTGGGCCGGGCAGGTCCCGCCAGGGCTGGTGAGCAGCTCGAAGTGCCAGATCTCGTTGGCGTACACCTGGCAGAGCCCGTACCGCGCGCCGTGCTGGATCAGCCAGTAGTCGGCATTGGTCGGGCCGATGTCGATCGCCTTGCCCGAGACGTGTGCCGACTTCTCCGGCGTGTTCACGAACTGCCTGGCCCGCTCCGGACTCCCGTACCTGGCCACCCCCTTGTCGAGCAGCCGCTGCTGGTACTCCTTGCTGCGCCAGCCCGAGGTGACGGTCATCTCGATGCCCTGGGCGCGCGCGTCCCGGGCGGCCTGCTGGACGGCTTCCAGCAGCGGCCCGTCCAGGTTGCCCACCGCCGGGGCCCCGGTGTCGAACGGGGTCAGCGTCGTGCCGTCGGGAATGTCGCCGTCCGCCCCCACCGAGGAGCCGGAGCCCGGAGCGAGGGAGGAGGAGAACGGCGCGACGGTGGCCGCCAGGGTCCGCAGCGCCGCCTCGGTCGCCGGCGGATCGGCGGCCGCGCAGGCGCCGGCCAGCGCCAGCACCACCACCGCCCCGGTGCCCACGGCCACCGCCCGCCGGCCACCTCCCGCCGTCCGCCACCGCGTCGCCTCCTGGCGCGTCGTCCCGTCCATCGCTGCCTCCCGGCGCTCGTCATCTCGCCGCGACGGGGAAACCCGGCGGCCACACCATGGGAGGAAATGCGGTGTTACCAGGACGTCTGCACTAACCGATACGTTTTCGATAGGCCCGTTCGTGTCCAATGGACACCAACGGCAACGGCAACGGCAACGGCAACGACAACGACAGCAAGAGCGGGACGGGAGAACAGCGCGTGCGGGTCCTGGTGGTGGAGGACGAGATCTACCTCGCCGAGGCGGTCCAGGCGGGCCTGCGCCTGGAGGCGATCGCCTGCGACATCGTCACGGACGGCGACGCCGCCCTCGAACGCCTCGCCGTCCACACCTACGACGTCGTCGTCCTGGACCGCGACATCCCCGGCACCCACGGCGACGACGTCTGCCGCACCATCGTCGAGCACCGCCTGGGCTGCCGCGTCCTCATGCTCACCGCCGCCGCCCGCCTCAACGAGAAGGTCGCCGGCTTCGAACTCGGCGCCGACGACTACCTGACCAAACCCTTCGACCTCGCCGAACTCGTCGTCCGGCTGCGCTCCCTGGCCCGCCGCCCCGCCCAGGCCGCGCCCCCCGTCCTCGAATACGCCGGACTGCGCCTGGACCCCTTCCGCCGCGAGGTCTACCGCGACGGCCGCTACGTCGCCCTCTCCCGCAAGCAGTTCGCCGTCCTGGAGGTCCTGATGACCGCACGCGGCGGCGTCATCAGCGCCGAGAACCTCCTCGAACGCGCCTGGGACGAGAACGCCGACCCGTTCACCAACGCCGTCCGCATCACCATCTCCGGCCTGCGCAAACGACTCGGCGAACCCTGGGTGATCCAGACCGTGCCCGGCGTCGGCTACCGCCTCACCGACGGCACCCCCACGTGAGCGCCCCGCCCCGCACCCGCCCCGCGCCGCGACCGCGCCGCCTGACCGCCCGCCTGCGGCTCACCCTCAGCTACACCCTCTTCGCCGTCATCACCGGCACCCTCTGCCTGGCCGTCGTCTACATCGGCATGCGCTACATCCCCAACTACCCGCTCACCTCCTCCAACCCCCGCGACCGCCTCTCCGCCCCCTCCCGCCAGGAGATCCTCCGCTCCCTGCTCACCATCTCCGGCTACGCCCTGGCCCTGCTCACCGCCGTCGGCACGATCGGCGGCTGGTTCATCGCCGGCCGCGTCCTGCGCCCCCTCCAGGACATCACCAGTGCCGCCCACCGCGCCGCGAGCGGAGCACTCGAACACCGCATCGCCCTCGCCGGCCCCCGCGACGAGTTCACCGACCTCTCCGACGCCTTCGACGAGATGCTCGAACGCCTCCAGCGCTCCTTCGACGCCCAGCAGCGCTTCGCCGCCAACGCCTCCCACGAACTGCGCACCCCCCTGGCCATCACCCGCACCATGCTCCAGGTCGCCGCGGCCGACCCGGCCCGCCAGGACTGGACCACCCTCGTCGCCCGCCTCCAGGACACCAACCAGCGCGGCATCGAGATCAGCGAGGCGCTCCTCCAACTCGCCGACCTCGGCCACACCGCCCCCGAACTCGAACCCCTCGACCTCGCCCGCACCACCCGCGACGCCCTCGCCGCCGTCCAGGAGGAGGCCGCCGCCCTGGGCGTCACCGTCACCACCGACTGCCGGCCCGCCCCCGCCACCGGCAACCCGGTCCTGCTGCGCCAGGCCGCCGTCAACCTGCTGCAGAACGCGCTGCGCCACAACCTGCCGACCGGCGGATCCGTCACCGTCACCACCGGGGCCGATCCGGACCACCCCGGCCGGGTCCGGCTCGCCGTCACCAACACCGGCCCCCGCCTGGCCCCCGAGACGGTCCCCACCCTCACCGAGCCCTTCCTGAGGGGCCGCGGCCGCACCGCGCAGTCCGACCCCGCCCGCCGCGGTCACGGCCTCGGGCTGGCCATCGTCGCGGCCATCACCGACGCCCACCACGGCGACCTCGGCCTCACCCCCGCCCCCGGCGGCGGCCTGCACGCCACCCTCAGCCTCCCGGCCCGCTGAGCCCCGCCCGCCGGAGCGCCGAACCACTGAGCCGCCGGCCTCACCCCGTCGGCTGCCCCGGCCGGCCCGGCACCCACAGCGGCACCGGGCCGCCGAGCGCCATGTACCGGGCCGCGTCCTCCTCCAGCCACCCGTCCACCCGGCCCGGATCGCCGCCGCACGACTCCACCAGCGCGGCGGCCGCGATCCGGGCACAGGCCAGCATCAGCGCCAGGGTGTCCCGGCGGTGGTACCGCTCGCGGACGTAGGCCTCGCCCCGCTCGTCGATGCGCCGGCCGTGCGCCTCCCGGCCCTCGGCCGCCGAAGCGCCCCCGCCCCCGTCCCCGCCGTCGGCGGTGACCGCCTGGACGCCGTGCCACACCAGGGCGAGCGCGGCCGGTTCGGCCGGGTGCGTCACCTCCGCCCGGCCCGCCTGCTCACGGGCCTCCGCCGACCGCCGGCCCAGCCACTCCAGCACCGCCGGCACATCCCCCTCGCGCGCCTGGAGCACCAGCTCCGCCGCCCGGTACGCGAGCGCCCGCAGGACCTCCCCGGCCGGCACCCGCAGCCCCGGCGCCGGCGGCTCGCCGAACGCCAGCCAGGCGTCCGCGAACGACGCCGCCCGCATCCGCCCCAGCCACGCCGGAGCCCCGGCCGCGTCGCCCACCCACTCCTGCGCACCCAGCCGGACCAGGCCCGCCGCGGCAAGCCGCGCCGCGTCCCCGTCCAGCCCGCACAGCCGTCCACCCCTCACCGCGCACCCCCGTCAGCGCCCTCAAATCCCGTGACGGGCACATCCCACCACACCAGGACGCAAGCGAACTAGACAGGGACCCGACAAAAATTCCGGACGCCGCCCAGCCGCCGATCAGCGGCAACCGCCCCGACGGCCCGCCCGGCGCGGCCCGCTCACAGGGCGGTGAGTTCGCCCAGCCCCAGTGTGCGCAGCGTGTGGTCGGCCAGGTGCAGGTGGCCGACGCCGTTGGGGTGCGTGGGGTCGTCCAGCCACGGGATCGCCTCGCCGTCGGGGAACTCGGCGAGCCAGTACGCCTCGTGGTCGACGAGCAACGCGCCCGTCTCCGCGGCGAGTTCACGCACGGCCTGGCAGTACGCGGGCAGCTCGGGGCGGGCGGCGCGCCCGGCGTGGCTGGCCACGAGCGGCGTGTGCAGCACGATCTGCGCGCCGGCGGACCGGGCGACGATCTCGCGCATGGCGTCGCGGAACTCCCCGAGCCCCTCCAGCCCGGCGGGGGCGTCGTTGGTCCCCAGCGAAAGCGACAGCACGTCCGGTGCGAACCGCCCGATGACGAAGTCGTACGCCCCGAGGACGTCGGTGGCCCGCCAGCCGGACACGCCGGTGTTGACCACGACGTCCGTCAGCCGGCCGAGCTGCCAGCAGAGGCGTTCCTGCACGTGCTCCACCCAGCCGCGCGCGCCGTGGGTGTGGAGGGCGGCCCGGGTGATGCTGTCCCCGGCCGCCACCCAGGTCATCGCACCGTTCGACAGTTCGACCATGTGCCCGTCCCCCTTTGATGGTTCGTCCTGTGCCGCGGTCCCCGCCGCGGTACCCGAAGAGTTGATCACAGGTGCGCGGGACCGGCGGGCGGCGGGGCGGGCCTCCACGGGGAACCGGGCCGCCGGAACCGGGGCGCCGCTACGCGAGGTGGTACTGCACGGGGGTGGAGACCCGGGCGCCCAGTTCGGCGGCGGCGCGGCGCGCCCAGTACGGGTCGCGCAGCAGCTCGCGGCCGAGCAGGACGGCGTCGGCCTTACCGGCGGCGAGGATGTCCTGGGCCTGGACGGGGTCGGTGATCAGGCCGACGGCCGCCACGGGCATGCCGGCCCCGCTGCGCACCGCCTCGGCGAAGGGCACCTGGTAGCCGGGTCCGGCGTCGATCGTGGCGTCGGGGACGAGGCCTCCGGTGGAGATGTCCATCAGGTCCACGCCGTGGGCCAGGAGTTCCTTGGCGAGGCGGACGGTGTCCTGGGAGGTCCACCCGGTGCGGCCGTCCTGCGGGTTCTCGGTGAGCCAGTCGGTCGCGGAGACGCGGAAGAGCACGGGCAGGTCCTCGGGCCACGCCGAGCGGACGGCGTCGACGACCTCCAGGGCGAAGCGGATGCGGCCCTCGAAGGAGCCGCCGTACGCGTCGGTGCGGTGGTTGCTGTGAGGGGAGAGGAACTGGTGGATCAGGTAGCCGTGGGCGCCGTGGATCTCGACGGCCCGGAAGCCGGCGTCGAGCGCGCGCCGGGTGGCGTCGGCGAACTGCCGGACGATCCCGCGGATCTGCTCCTCGGTGAGTTCGTCGGGCCTGGTCCGGGTGGGGGCGAAGGGCAGGGCGCTGGGGGCGAGCGGCGTCCATCCGTGGGCTTCGTCCGGGGCGAGGGCGCGGCCGCGGTCGATCCAGGTGCGCTCGGTGGACGCCTTGCGGCCGGCGTGGGCGAGCTGGAGGGCCGGCACGGTGCCCTGCGCCGTCAGGAAGGAGGTGATCCGCCGGAAGGCCGCGACCTGGGTGTCGTTCCAGATCCCGAGGTCGTAGGGGGTGATGCGGCCTTCGGGGCTGACGGCGGTGGCCTCCATGATGATCATCCCCGTGCCGCCGGTGGCGCGTGCCGCGACGTGGGCGAAGTGCCAGTCCGTCGGGGCGCCGGCCGCGTCGCCGTCCGGAGCGGCGCTGTACTGGCACATCGCCGCCATCCAGACGCGGTTGGGGACGGTCAGGGTCCTCAGGGTGTAGGGGGTGAAGAGGGTGGTGCTCATGGGCGGACTCCTGTCGGCGGAGGCGGAGGCGGAGGCGGGGCCGGGGGCGGGGGCGGGGGCGGGAGGAGCGAGGGGAAGCCTTCGCGAATGATTGCAGGTGCACTTTGCGTGACACCACAATAGTTGTGTGCGCCGATTGGTTGCAAGCGCTGGCAATTTCACCCGGCGTCGCCACTGCCGGCCGGACGCGCTCCCGCGCGATCCTGGTCCCCACGGCCGTCGGCGCTGCGCCGCCCGCGTCCACCGTCCGGGCGGCGGATCCGACCATGCGTCACCAGGAGGTCCGATGAAGATCCCCGGTCCCGACCCCCGGCCGGACGGCGGGGTCGGCGCCATCGCGCAGGCGGGCGGGCTGCACGCCTACCAGCTGCGGCTGCACGCCGAGTACGGCCCCGTGGCGCGGTTCCAGCTGCCCGGCGCCGAGACGGCCGTGTCGGTCGCCGACCCGGTGCTGCTGGAGGCCACCGCGCACCTGGACCGCCGCCCCGAGCGCCTGTTCTCCTTCCTGGACCCGCTGTTCGAGGCCGGCAACCTGCAAGTGCTCCCGGCGGACGAACACGCCCCGTGGCGCCGCACCCTGCTCTCGGTCCTGGCCGGCCGCCCCTCGCACGAGCAGGCCTTCGACCGCTTCACCGCGCTCGCGACCGGCCTCGCGGACCGCTGGGTCGCGCGGGGCGCCCGGGGCGAGGCCGTCGCGCTGCAGCAGGATCTGACCGCCCTGTCCCTGCGGATGATCTGCGCGTACGCCCTGGGCGGCGAGGTCGAGGGCCCGGACGTCGTCGCCGCCGCCTTCGAGGAGGTGCTCGCCGACTACCTGGAACGGCTCTACCAGGTGCCCCCCGCCGTCGACCCGCAGGAGCGCGCCGAGCGGACCGCGCGGGCGCTCGCCCTCCTGCGCGCGACGGTCGACCGGGTGATCGCGGCCCACCGCGACGGCGGCCGCGCCGACCGCGGCGACCTGGTCGGCGCACTGGTCGAGGCCGGCGAGCGCCCCGCCCGGATCCGCGACACCGTCCTCGCGACGATGCTCGCCGCCCACCACACCACCGGCGTGGCCGTCTCCTGGACCCTGCACCTGCTGGGCCGCCACCCCGAGGCGGCCGAACGCGTCACCGGGGAACTGGACCGCGTGCTCGGCGACCGCCCGGCCCCCGGGTACGCCGACCTGCGGCGCCTGCCGTACCTGCGGACGGTCCTCCAGGAGTCGATGCGCCTCTACCCGCCCGGCCCGTACGGCGCGCGCCAGACCACTGAAGCGCTCACCCTCGGCGCGTACGAGGTCCCCGCCGGGGCGGTGGTCTTCTACCCGTTCTGGGCCATCCACCTGAACCCCGACCACTGGCCCGAGCCCGAACGGTTTCGCCCCGAGCGCTTCACCCCGGAGCAGGCGGCCGGACGCGCGCGGCTGGCCTGGGTCCCCTTCGGGTTCGGCCCGCGCAGCTGCGAGGGCGCCGCCCTGGCCATGGTCGAGTGCGAACTGCTGCTGGCCGTCCTCCTCAAGCGCCTGCGCTTTCGGCCCGTGCCGGGCCACCGGGTGGTCCCGATCGAACGGTTCGTCCTCTGGGCGGCCGACGACATCCGCATGCTCGTCAGCCCGCGCGGGGGCGGGTGAACGCCGCCGCCCCGCGCGGCCCCCGGCTCCGGGCGTGCGGGTGCCCCGGGACGGTTCGTCCCGGGGCACCCGGCATGGGGGAGCGGAGGGGATCAGCCCCCGATGCCGATACCGGTCTCGGTGGCGTAGCCGGCGACACCGTTGGGGCCCACCGCGACGGCGGCGTCGAGGAACGAGGCACCGTCAGGACCGAACTGGACATCGGTGATGTGCAGGGCACTGCCGTTCGGGCCGACGGAGAACGCCCCGTGGTCGTAGTTCAGGGAGGGGATGTTGTTGGGCGTGTCGGCGGAGGCGATGGTCGCCCCGCCGAGAACGAGCGGGAGGCAGAGGGCGGAGACGGTCAGGACGCGGCGCGCAGTACGCATGGGGGAAGAGCCCTTCCAGATAAGGGTGGTGATGGTCGATCGGACTGCCACGAAATGGCGTCCTGTCACCATCCACACACATGCGTATGCGGAGCGCTACCGGGGATGGCTGTCCGGGGCTACCGGTTCACCCGGGCCCCCCATCGCCGCCCCGAGGACGTGACGGGCGGGCCCGCCGGCGACCGGCGAGGCCACCGACCCCGCCGGGCCACCGCCCCGGACGCCGCCCACGGCCGGGTCGGGCGCGCAGGTGCCGCCCGGCGACTTGACGCTCAAACCGGTGCTGCTGCGATAGTGACCCGGTGCGCGTCGGCCTGCTTGGACCCCTGGTACTGGACGCCGGAGCGGGCCCGCTGCCGATCGGCGGCGCGCGGCTGCGGGCGCTGCTGGCCTACCTCGCGCTGGACGCCGGCCGCGCCGTCCGGCCCCAGGCCCTGGTGGACGCGCTGTGGGCCGAGGCGCCACCGGCCGACCAGACGAACGCCCTGCAGTCACTGGTGTCCCGCCTGCGGGGCGTCCTGGGCGACCCCTCGCTGCTCACCTTCGGACCGGCCGGGTACCGGCTGGCCGTCGAGCCCGGTGCGGTGGACACCGCCCGGTTCGAGCAACTGGCCCTCTCCGGCAGGCACTTGCACACGCAGGGCCGGCCGGCCGAGGCCGCCGCCGCCCTGCGGGAGGCCCTGGCCCTGTGGCGCGGACCCGCGCTGGCGGACGTGCGCGAGGCGCCGTTCGCCGACGCCGAGGCCGGGCGGCTGGAGCGGGCGCGGCTGGCCGCCCTGGAGGACCGGATCGAGGCCGACCTCGCGCTGGGCGCCGGACCGGAGCTGATCGCCGAACTCGAATCGCTGACCGCGCGGCACCCGCTGCACGAACGGCTGCACGCCCAGCTGATCCGGGCCCTGGCCGCCGGCGGCCGGGGCGCCGAGGCACTGGCCGCCTACCAGCGGCTGCGCGCCCGGCTGGCCGACACCTTCGGCAGCGACCCCGGACCGCAGCTGCGGGCGGCCCATCTCGCGGTCCTGCGCGGCGAGCTCCCGGCACCCCCCGACCACCAGCAGCCAGCCGTCCACCGCACCCCCGACGACCAGCCGCCACCCCAACAGCCGCCACCCCAACGGCCGGAACCCCGCCGACCACGGCCGCCCGGCAACCCGGACGCGCCGCTGACCAGCTTCGTGGGCCGCGAGGACGACATCCGCCGGGTGGCCGAGCTGCTCGGCCGAGCCCGCCTGGTCACCCTGGTCGGCCCCGGCGGGTCCGGCAAGACCCGGCTGGCCACCGCCGCCGGCCGCCGGCTCACACCGCCCGGCGGGGTGTGGTTCGTCGCCCTGGCCCCGGCCGGCCCGGCGGACGTGCCCCGCGCGGTGCTCGACGCCCTGCGCACGCGCGAGGCCGACCTGCCCAAGAACGCCGCGGCCCCGACCCGCCGCCCCGGCACCCCCGAGGAGATCCTGGACCGCCTGACCGAGGTGCTCACGCACGACGACCCGGTCCTGGTGCTGGACAACTGCGAGCACGTGATCGACGCGGCGGCCACGCTGGCCGAGACCCTGCTCGGCCGGTGCCCCGGACTGCGGGTCCTGGCCACCAGCCGGGAGCCGCTGCGGATCGACGGCGAGAACCTGCACCCGGTACTCCCCCTGGAACTGCCCGAACCCGGCTCGACGCCCGAACAGGCCCGCGCCTGCGCGGCGGTCCGGCTGTTCCACGACCGGGCCACCGCCGTGTGCCCAGGCTTCGCCGAGGAGGACGGCTCGCTGGCGGCGGCGGTCGAGATCTGCCGCCGCCTGGACGGCCTGCCACTGGCGATCGAACTGGCCGCCGCCCAACTGCGCACCCTGCCCGCCGAGGTGGTCGCCACCCGGCTGGACGACCGGTTCCGGATGCTCACCCGGGGCAGCCGCACCGCCCTGCCCCGGCACCAGACGCTGCGCGCCGTGGTGGCCTGGAGCTGGAAGCTGCTGGCCGCCGACGAACGGGCGCTGCTGGAACGGCTGTCGGTGGCGCCCGGCAGCTTCACCGAGGACGCGGCGCAGGCGGTCGCCGGGCTCGCCGCCCCGCACGCCGACCACCACCCCGGCGACCGTGAGGCCCACGACGCCCTGGCCTACGACGCCCCGGCCCGCGACGTCCGGGAGCTACTGGCGGCGCTGGTCGACAAGTCGCTGCTGCACCCGCTCGGAGCCGCCGCCACGGGAGAGCCGCGCTACCGGATGCTGGAGACCATCCGGGAGTACGGCCTGGAGCAGCTCACCCGCCACGGGGAGGCCGGCGCCGCCCGCGAACGCCACTGCGGGTTCTTCCTCGCCCTGGCCGAGACCGCGGAGCCGCGGCTGCGCACCCGCGACCAGCTGCGCTGGCTGGCCCGGCTGTCGGCCGAGCGGGACGACCTGCTGGCGGCGATCCGCTGGGCGGTGGAGTCCGGGGACGCCGCGACGGCGGTCCGGTTCGGCGCCGCGCTGTGCTGGTTCTGGTCCATGCGGGGCTATCCGCCGGAGTCGCTGGATCTGCTCGAACGGGTCCTGGAGGTTCCCGGGCCGGCCGATCCGGCGGCCCGTGCGCTGGTGATCGCGACGTACGAGGTCGGCACCGAGTCCATCGGCCGGCCGGAGGACAGGGCGGCCGCCTTCGGCCGGATCGAGGCGGCGATGGCGGGCGTCGACCCCGGTGTCCATCCCCTGCTGGAGCTGGCCCGGCTGGCCGCGGCCATTGCCGGCCCGCAGCCGCAGGCCGCGACCGGGCCGCCCCCGCACACGCCCGCCCTCCCTGGCCCCCCAGCCCCCGCGGATTCCCAGGGCTCCCCGGACTTCCCGGACAGCGAGCGCAAGGACCCCTCCAGCGGCCCGTTCGCCCTGCTCGTGCGGGGCCTGCTGACCCTGCACACCGGGGACGTCACCGAGGCGGCGGGCTTCCTCGCCCACGCGCTGGCCGGTTTCGAGGCGCTCGGCGAGCGGTGGGGCATGGCGACCGCGCTGAGCACCCTCGGTTCGCTGCGGCGGCGCTCCGGCGACCTGGCCGGCGCGCTGGCGATGAACGAGCGGGCCACCCGGTACTTCCAGGAGCTCGGGATGCAGGAGGACACGGTCGACAGCGATGTCCAGGCCGCCCTGATGCGCGCCCAGGCCGGGGACGCGGACGGCGCGCGGCGGCAGCTGGAGGGCCTGCTCGACCAGGTGGCGCAGGCCGGATGGGCCGAGCCCAGGGCCCTGGTGTGCCTGGGCCTGGCCCAGCTGGAGTGGCGGGCCGGGCAGCGGGAGCAGGCCCGCGCACACGCCCTGGCCGCCCTGGCCCAGGCTCCCGGCGTCCAGCCGGTGCCCTCGCACCTCACCGCCCTGCTGCTGGGCGTGCTCGCGCAGCTGGACGCCGCGGACGGCCTGCCCGACGCGGCGGTGCGCCGGCTCGACCACCCGGCGGTGCACCTGGTGCTGACCTGGAACTCGGCGGTCGCGGCCCGGATCGCGGTGGCGGCCGCCGACATCGAGCTGTGCCGCGGCCGGCCGGGGGAGGCGGCGCTCCTGCTCGGCGCCGCCGACCTGCTGCGGGGCTCGGACGACCTCGGCGACACCGACGTGCACAGGATCGCCGGGCGGGCCACGGCCGACCTGGGAGCCGCCGGGTTCGCGTCCGCGCACGCCGCGGGTGCGGCGATGGCGCGGACCGAGGCCAGGGACCTGCTGTCCGCGATCATCACCGCACCCGCACCCGCACCCGCACCCGCGGCCGGGCCGCCCCCGTCAGTGAGCCGGAACTGAAGCCGGAACTGAAGCCGGACCCGGAGCAGGGGCCGGCTTGCCGAACATGGCGCAGGTCACCGCACTCTGCAGGGCCTGGCCGGCCGCGGTGAGCTTCGCGTCGGCCCCGAACTCGAACAGGAACTCGGTCGCGATCAGGACGGTGGCCGTACGGCTGCCGGTGCCGTCGGTGAGGTTGGTGCTGGAGTAGCCGGTGATCCCCCCGTCGTGGGCCCAGACGGTGCCGCAGGGGGTGCGGCCCGTCTCGATGCCCAGGCCGGAGCCGGGCCCGTCCACCGGGTTCTGCGGGTCCATCGGCACGGTGGTGCGCAGCTGCGCCAGCTGGGCCGCGGGCAGCAGCCTGCCGGACATCAGCGCGTTGTAGAAGCGCGACCAGTCCTGCGCGGTGGACACCACGGCCCCGGCCGCCCCGCCCCAGCCCGGGTCGTTGCCGGAGACGTCCACCCGGCCGTCGCGGTGCACCCCGGCCACGTCCCGGAACGCGGCGGGCACCCCCGTCGGCATGTGGGCGGAGTCCGGCTCGTAGCCGCGGACGTGGCGGCCGCGCCAGCTGCCGTCCGTGGCGAGGTAGGTGTGCTTCAGGTTCAGGGGCCGGGCGATCCGGTCGCGGACCAGGTCGGCGAGGCTCGCCCCGGTGACCCGCTCCAGGACGGCGCCGATCGCCGCGTAGTCGGTGTTGCTGTAGGACCACCGGGTGCCCGGCGGGAACAGCGCCGGGCGCTTGACGCCCACGGCGAGCAGTTCGGCGGAGGTCCACCGGTGCGGGTCCTTGCCGAGGATCGACGGCAGGACGGCGGGGTCCTCGGTGTAGTCGGCCAGGCCGCTGGTGTGGTTCAGCAGCATCCGCAGCGTGATCGCCCGGCCGTCGGGCACCTGGCCCGGCAGCCACGCCTCCACCGGGTCGGTCAGCGCGAGCCGCCCCTCGGCGGCCAGTTGCAGGGCGATCACGGCCATCATGGTCTTGGTGTTGGAGCCCATCCGGAACTCGTCCCCCACCGCGAGCCGCTGGTCCGCCGCGGCCCAGGGGGCCTGCTCGGCGATCTCGACGGGCCGGCCCCGGCCGTCGTCCACCCGCACCACCACCCCCGGCGCCCCGGCAGCCACCAACTGCCGTGCCAATTGCTCCAGTTGAGCCCGCTGCGCCTCGGCCTCGCCCCGGGTCGCGGAGGGCGCGGACCCGGCGGTGGTCAGGGGGGCCGGGAGCGCCGGCCCGGTGGTCAGTCCCACGGTGAGGGCCGACGCGGTCAGCACGAGCGGCGCCAGCCGCAGGCGGCGCGACCACCCCGTCCGGGACGGCGAAGGGGCAGCCGAAGAAGGAGTGGAAGAAGGAGAAGTGGCTGGCGACATGGATCAGTTCCCTCTGGTTGCCGGGTGACCTGGACGGCCCCAGCCTCCGGCCCGCCGCTGGCAAACCGCGCACAGCGCGCTGGCACCCGCCGTCCACCCCGGATCCGCTGCCCGCCTCGCCGTCCGCCCCGGTGCCCGCCGGCACCGGGGCGAACGACGCGGCCGCGCTCGGATCAGCAGGACCCGGCCGGGCGGTCGCGGACCACGAGGTCGTTGCGCCCGGCGGTGGCGTCCAGCCAGACCGCCCGGGTGCCCTGGTCGGCGGCGGCGTGGAACTGGCTGCCCCGGTTGCAGGAGACCCGCACGGGGGTGCCGCCGCCGACCGGCAGCTGGTACAGCTTGGGCAGCGCGGCGTTCGACCAGCCGCTGCTCGGCTGGGCGCCGCGGTGCAGGAAGGTGACGGCCTGGTCGGTGGCGGTGAGCTCCATGTCCGCCGGGGTGTACGGCGAGTCGGCGGAGAGCAGGTCGCGCACGCCGGAGCCGTCCAGGGCGCCGGAGCGCAGGGCGGTCGGGCGGGTGCGGTCGGCCGGGGCGGCCAGCCAGAGCAGCCGGTCGCCCGCGAGCAGCGGGGAGGCGAGGTACGGCGGGTCGGTGCCGTTCGGGGTGCTCACCGGGTACTGGGCGGCGACCTTGCCGGTGGCGGTCGAGAAGACCGTCGGCGCCTGGACGCCGGCCCCGTCGGCCGTCCAGGACTCGATCCAGCCGAGCAGGCCGTCCTTGAACGCGAGGGACGTGAAGGACGTGAGGTTGTGGCCCTCGGGCAGCGGGAGTTCCACGGGCGGGGCGCCGTCGTGGGAGAGGCGGACCCGGGTGCGGCCGGTGTCGTTGTCGGTCACCGTGAAGGCGATGTCCCCGCCGGACACCCGGACGCTGCCGGGCGACTGGTCGGGGGAGTGGAACACGCTGCGCACCGGGCCGCCGGACAGCGGGCGGGTCAGCACCTCCGTCCCCCACGTGCCGGTGGCGTCGGGCCCGATCGCCAGCCAGACGGCGGACGTGCCGTCGGTGGCGGCCCAGCCGTGGATCCGCCCGTCGTCCGGGCTGAGCCGGGTCGGGGTGCCGGGGGCGGTGGTGGAGCCGGTGTACAGGGCCGTCGCGCCCTTGCCGTTCGGGTCGGTGTTGCCCATCACCCAGTGGCCTCCGCCCGCGGCCGGTCCGACCGGGGCGGAGGTGCCGGGCAGCAGCGGGCGGGTGTCCGTCCCGAGCCGGTTCTGCCAGCCGGCCTTGATCCCGTGTGCGTCGAACGCGGCCGCCACCTTGCGCAGTTGGGCTCCGCTGAGTTTGAGGGCCCGGCCGGCGGCGAGCACCGCGTTGCGTCCGTCGACGAAGTCGTCGAGCGGGGTGAGGTATTCGGCCATCGCCCGGTAGACGAGGCGGTCGGCGGTGAGCGGGTCGAGGGTGCGCCGGATGTCCCACAGGGCGCCGCTGAAGATGGTGGCGTTGAGGTGCGCGCCGCCGTTGTCCAGGTCGAGCCCGGCGCCGAGGTAGTCGTCCACGGTGGTGCGGTGGTCGTCCAGGCGGCGGTTCGCGCAGTCCTGCGGGGTGCCGGTGCGGCACAGGTTCTCGCCCATCAGCGCGGCCGCCGGGTCGTCCATGGACGTGCCGCGGGCGGTGACCTCGATGGCGTTGCCGAAGTAGTCGGCGAGTCCCTCGTTCATGGCCCCGGACTGGCCGTCGCCGACGAGGTTGGCGGTGTGCTGGATGACGCCGTGGGTCATCTCGTGCCCGGCCACGTCGAGGGCGGCGGAGAACGGCAGGAACCTGGCGTTGCCGTTGCCGTAGAGCATCTTCTGCCCGTCCCAGGCGGCGTTCGGGAAGGGCTTGCCGCGGTTGCTCACGTTCACCACGGAGGTGATCGCGCCGCCCTTGCCGTCCAGGCCGTCGCGGCCGAGCCGGTCGTGGTAGAAGCCGTACACGGCGGCGGCGTTGAGGTGGGCGTCGGTGGCGCCGCTGGTGCCGGTGGAGGCGGGGAAGGCCGGGCCCGGGGAGGCGACGGGGAGGCTGCCGTCGGGCAGTCGGCCGCTGAACTCGTTGTAGTCCCGTCCGGTCGCATCGTAGGTGGTGATGGTGACGGGCCGGGTGAGGTCGACGAGTTGGTAACTTCCGTCCGGCTGGCGGGAGATGTTCACCGGCACGGTACGGCCCAGGAGGTCGGGTGCGGTCCCGGTGGCGGGCTCGGCGGCGGCCGCGCCACGGGCGGCGCCGGCCCCTGTGTCGTCGGCGCCGCCGACCTGGTACGGGGCCGAGGAGTCGTGGGCGAGGGCGACCACGCCGAGCGTGGCGTCCGCGTAGACCTCGCGGACCAGCGGCTCGCCGTTGCCCGGGCCGGCGGTGTGCACGGTGAAGTGCCGGGCGAGTCGGCCGGTGCCGCCCGGCAGGACGACCAGGCCGCGGTCCTCGGCGGTGGCCCCGGCCCGGGCGCGCGGGTCGGGGAGCGAGTCGAGCGCCAGCTTGCGCAGCACCGCGTCCGGCACGGCGGGGGCGGTCGGCGCGGTCAGCCCGGTGAAGTACTTGCCGCCGACCGACTCCACCCGCTGGCCGGCCCCCTCGCCGGTGAGGCGGACCAGGTACTGCCCGCCGAGCACCGGTATGCCGCCGTGGTACTGCTGGAACCTGACGGTGCGCCGGTCGGCGGCCGTGCGCTCGACCGCGAGCTCGGTCAGCTGCCCCGGATCGACCCGGTACCGGTCCAGGTGGGCCGCGAGATGGGCCCGGGCCGCCTCGACCGGACCGCCGGGCGCCGCCTCGGACAGCCCGGTCACCAACTGCGGGGCGGCGGTGCCCTCACCGGCCACCAGGGCGGGGACGGGATCGGACTCGGCGGTCGGGCCCGGCGGCGCGGCCAGGGCGGGGGAGGCGGTCACGGTGAGCGCCAGCGCCAGACTCAGGGCGGCGCCCGAGCCGAGCACCCTGGCCACTGGACGGGAACGGTGATGCACTGCGGTCCTCCACGGAAATCGGCAGTGACGGCAGCACGACAGAGCTGCCTTTCACGGAGGAACGGGGCACCGGACAGGCCCGGTTCAGCCGGTCGCCGCCCTCCGGCCGCCCCCGCGGGGCCGCGCCCTCCCGCCGGGTTCGTCGCCCCCCCGCCCGGCGCACCCGCCCCGGACGAACGCTTTCCCGGGGCCCCCGGGGCGTCGCCCGGCAGCGCCGAGACGCAACTGCGCACCCGGCTCTACCCCGGCGGTCGGCCTCCGGCCTCCGGCCCCCCGTCGGTCGGCCCCCCGGCCCCCGGCCTGAACCAGCCCCCACCGGGCCGCCGGCACGCCCCGGGGGCCGACGGCCGGTCCACCGCGGCCACCCTGTCGAAGAACCCGCCGCGTATCCGCGGATACGGCACCCGATCGGGTGCGGAGCCCCACCCGCCCGGACCATTGCGCATCTCACCCGACCGCCCCGCAGGGGGCGTCCGGGATCAGCCGGTCCGCGATCCGGGCCGGCTCTCCTCCCGCCACTGCCGCACGGAGCGCACGATGTCCTGGCCGATCCGGTCCAGGAAGGCTGCGGCGTCGTCCATCCGGGCGCCGGCCGGTGTGCCGGGGCCGAGCGTCTCGGCGCCCTGGCGGGCGACGCCGGCGAGCATCGTGTTCCGTTCGGCGCTGGCCAGCAGTGCCCGGTACCAGACGTCGTCGTCGATGACGTACCGCTCCCGGCGCTGCTGTTCGCCGCGTTCGCGGCGGATCAGCGCCTGGCCCTCCAGGTAGCCGACGGCCTTGGAGACGGCGGCCGGGCTGACCTGCAGCCGTTGCACCAGTTCGCCCGCGGTGAGGCTGCCGTCGTCGGTGACGTACAGGCAGGCGAGGACCCGGGCGACCATGCGGGGCAGGCCGCTGTGCACCAGCAGTTCGGCCAGTTCGTCGGCGAATTCGCTTACCGCCTGCGGGTCGCGGCCCTCGGCCGGCGGTGTGGCGGCGGCGGCCGGTCGGGCGGTCGTGCCGCTGCGGCGGGAGCGCTGTGCGGTGGCGCGCTGGGCGTGTTCGGCCCGGTAGTCGGAGGGCCCGCCGTTGCGGGCGATCTCGCGGGTGACGGTCGAGGTCGGCCGTTCGATCTGCCGGGCGATCTCGCCGTAGCCCAGCCCCTCGGCCAGTCCGGCGGCGATCCGGTGGCGGTCCTGCGGGGTCAGCCTGGCTCCGGGCATCCGTCCTCGTCTCCTTCCGTCGCGTGAACAGTATCCGTCCGGCTCGCCCACTGTTGCAATGGAGTCGCGACGTTCTGTTGCATTCACTGAGAGAGTCATTGCAAGAATATTGTGGTATCTACCTGCGAATTTATCCACCATCGGCAGGTTTCGTATTGACCATTATGTGAATTTGCTCGTAGCTTCTTCCCGAACCGCGACACCACATCGAGGGGGAACACACCATGGGAACCACCACGCGCGCAGCCGTCGCCACCCTGCTCGCCGGGGCCGTGCTGGCCGGCGCCGCCGCCGCACCGGCGTTCGCCGCGCCTGCGCCGGACGGCAGGGGCGGGCACCCGGGGGTCCAGCGGGTGCTGGACCGGGCGGTGGCCACGGGCGGTCTGCCCGGCGCGGTCGCCGAGGTCCGGGACGGCGACCGCCGGTGGTTCGCCAGTGCGGGCGTCGCCGACCTCGCCACCGGGCGGGCCCGTCTCGTGCAGGACCGGTTCCGCATCGGCAGCACCACCAAGACCTTCGTCGCCACCGTCGTCCTCCAGCTCGCCGCCGAGGGGCGGCTGAGCCTCGACGACAGCGTGGAGCGCTGGCTGCCCGGCCTCCTCGACGCCCCCGGCTACGACGGCGAGCGGACCACCGTGCGCCAGCTCCTCAACCACACCAGCGGCATCTACAACTACGCGATGGACGAGAAGGTCCGGCAGGAGGCGAGCGGCCTGCCCTTCCTGCGGCACCGCTTCGACAGCTACACCCCCGGACAGCTCGTCCGGATCGCGCTCGCCCACCGGCCCGACTTCGCGCCCGGTACCGGCTGGACCTACTCCGACACCAACTACGTCCTCGCCGGCCTGATCGTCGAGCGGGCCTCCGGCGGCACCCTGGCCGCGCAGATCGAGCAGCGGATCACCACCCCGCTGGGCCTCACCGGCACCTACGAACCCTCCTCCGACGACACCGCCATCCACGGGCCGCACGGGCGCGAGTACTCGCGTCTGGGGCTCACCGGGCCGAACGCCACCGCCTACGACGTGACGGAGCTGAGCCCGTCCTGGGGCTGGGCCGCCGGCGACATGGTCTCCGACGTCCGCGACCTGAACACCTTCTTCGCCGCCCTGCTGGGCGGACGGCTCCTGCCGCCCGCCCAGCAGCGGGAGATGTTCACGATGATCCCGACCGGGCACCAGTGGATCGACCAGGCGGAATACGGTCTGGGCGTCGCGGGCATCAGGCTCGACTGCGGCCCCACCGTCTGGGGCATGGGCGGCGCCATCAACGGCTCGTGGTCCTACGTGTTCGGCACCCGCGACGGCCGGCACCTGCTCGCCACCAACGTCAACGGCGACTGGGTCGAGGGGAGTTGGCCGATCGCGGTGTTCACCTCCGAGCTGGAGGCGGAGTTCTGCCCCGGCTCGTGACGGCCCCGCCTCGCGACGCCCCCGCTCGTGACGGCCGGGCACGATTCGTCCCCGCCCGCCCGGGCGTCATGGCAGCGCGGCCGCCTTGCGCAGCAGTACCGACCGCTCGCGGGTGTTGCGGCACAGCCGGGCGGCGAGTTCCAGTTCGGCGCGGGCCTCGGCGGTGCGGCCGAGCCGGGTCAGGAGTTCGCCGCGTACGCCCGGGAGCAGGTGCGATCCCGAGAGCCGGCCGGAGGCGGCGAGTTCGTCGACCAGGTGGAGCGCCTGCTGGGGTCCGTTGGCCATGGCGACGGCCACGGCCCGGTTGAGTTCGACGACGGGGGAGGGGGCCACGCGGCCGAGTGCCTCGTAGAGGAGCACGATGTGTTCCCAGTCGGTCTCCTGCACCGAGGGCGCCGCCGCGTGGCAGGCGGCGATCGCGGCCTGGAGGCCGTAGGGGCCGAGGCCCCGTCCGGTGGCGGCGGCGCGGCCGAGTGCGGCCAGGCCGCGGTGGATCGCGGAGCGGTCCCACCGGCGCCGGTCCTGGTCCTCCAGGAGCACCGCCTCCCCGTCGGGTGCGGTGCGGGCGGCAAAGCGCGCGGCGGTGAGTTCGAACAGTGCGAGCAGTGCGCACGCCTCCGGTTCGGCGGGCAGCAGGGCGGCCAGCGTCCGGGCCAGCCGGAGTGCCTCGTAGGCGAGGTCGGGGCGTAGCAGGTGGTCGCCGGCGGTCGCGGTCGAGCCCTCGGTGAAGATCACGTACAGGACGCTCAGGACGGCGCCGAGCCGTTCGCGCCGTTCCTCGGCCGGCGGCAGTTCGAACGGCACGTGCGCCGCGGCGATCGTCTTCTTCGCCCGGGTGATCCGGGCCTGGACGGTGGCGGTGGGTACGAGGAACGCCCGGGCGATCTCCTCGCTGGACAGGCCGCCCACCACGCGCAGCGTGAGCGCGACCCGGGCCTCGGGGGAGAGCACGGGGTGGCAGGCGGTGAACATGAGCGCGAGGACGTCGTCGTCGACCCGGTCGGGGTCCCACGGCAGTTCGTGCGGCGGTCCGGAGGCGGTGGCCGGGCCGGAGCTGAACTGGCCCTCGGCGAGTTGGCCCGCGAGCAGGGTGTAGCGCTCGTCGAGGGCGGAGGCGCGGCGGAAGGCGTCGATGGCGCGCCGGCGCGCGGTCGCCAGCAGCCAGCCCACCGGGCTGGTGGGCACGCCGTCGCGTGCCCAGCCGACGAGTGCTTCGGCGAGCGCCTCCTGGGCGACGTCCTCGGCGAGCGCGAAGTCCCCGGTGTAGCGGGCCAGTGCGCCGACGATCCGGGCGGACTCGATCCGCCAGAGGGCCTCGGCGGCCCGCCGGGCCGATTCGGTGCTCGGCGGGCCGTCGGGGGTGGTGGGCATCAGTGCTGGCCGGTCCGCTCGCGCCAGGCCCGCTCCTTGGCGATCCACTCGTTGTCCTGCGGGAACTCCTCGATGCCCGGTACGCGGCGGATCTCGACCTTCGAGCCGGTGATGGCCGGGAGCCGCTTGGCCCACTCGACGGCCTCCTCCTTCGAGGCGACGTCGATCACGTAGAAGCCGCCGAACAGTTCCTTCGTCTCGCCGTAGGGGCCGTCGGTGACCACCGGGCTCTGTCCGCTGAAGTCGACCACCACGCCCTGGGAGGGGTCGTCCAGTCCCTCGGCGGCGACGAGCACGCCCGCCCGGATCAGTTCCTCGTTGAAGCGGCCCACCGTTTCGAGCATCTCCTCGAAGGGCGTCTCCATCATCTTCGCGACGCTCTCGTCCGTGCCCCGCATGATCAGCATGTACTTCGACATCGTCACTCCTTGCTCGGGGGCCGCTTTCCGGCCCTCTCCATCCCAGGTCGAACGGCGTGGCCGCGGATCGACACGGCGGGCGGATCCGGGACCACTTTTTTTCGACGGACGCCACCCTCTCGCAGGGCGGCCTCCTCTCACACCTGTCACACCTGGCGGTACGCGGCCGTCGCGATCTCGGCGAACGAGCGGACCAGCGGGTTGGTGTCGCCGTCGTTCCACACCGCGACCACCGGGCTGGGCGCCATGTCGGCCAGCGGGACGGTGGTGAGGTTCTCGGGCAGGTCGTGTCCGAGCGGGGCCAGGCCGACCGTGCTGTTCCAGAGCACGGCCTGCAGGCATTCCTGGACGCCGCGCACCACGGGGCCCTCGCGCGGCGTGCCGCCGTTCCAGTACGACTGCCACCGGGGGTCGGTTCCCGGGGGGAACTGGAACCAGCGGCGGCCGGCCAGGTCGGCCAGTTCCAGGCGGCCGCGCCGGGCCAGCGGGTCGTCGGCGCGCAGGACCGCGCCGACCGGGTCGGTGCGCAGCACGCGCACCGCCAGGGCGGTGTCGTCGAACGGCGCGCGGGTCAGGGCGACGTCGACCAGTGCGGCGCGCAGTCCGCAGGTCGGGTCGGTCAGGTCGGTGTCGCGCACGCGGATCTCGACGCCGGGGTGGCTGCGGCGGAAGGCGGCCGCCAGCCTGGTGATGCCGGGGTCGGTGCCGTCGCCCAGGATGCCGACGGTCAGGGTCGCGGCACCGGCCGCCGCGGCCACGCGCGCGCGCAGGCGCTCGGCCCGGTCGAGCAGGGCCCGCGCCTCGTCGAGCAGCACGGTTCCCGCCGGGGTGAGGGTGACGCCGGCGGGGGAGCGGGCGAACAGCAGGGCGCCGCTCTCCTTCTCCAGCTGCTTGATCGCCCGGCTCAGCGGCGGCTGGCTCATGTGCAGGCGGGTGGCGGCCCGGCCGAAGTGGAGTTCCTCGGCGACCGCCACGAAGTAGCGCAGGGTACGTAGCTCCACGCTGCGACGATACCCGCCGGGTATCGGCGTGGTGGAACGGGTCTTGGACACCGGCGGGGCCCCGGCGGTGGACTCGGAACATGACCGACACAGCGAAGACCAGTGAACCGCAGGCCGGCCCCACCGTATCGGTGGTCGCCCCCGGCGAGGGCGAGACGATCGTCATGGGCACCACGCGCATGCGCGTCCTGGAGGACGGCAGCCACACCGGGCACCGCCTGGCGATGACCGAGTCCCTCCTCGCCCCGCACACCCCCGGACCGCCGCAGCACCGCCACGCCCGCCACGACGAGGGCTTCTACGTCATCTCCGGCACGGTGCGCTTCACCGTCGGGGACCAGCACCACGACGCGGGCGCGGGCACGTTCGTGATGGTCCCGCCCGGCGCCCCGCACACCTTCGCCAACGTGAGCGACCACAGCGCCGTCATGCTCAGCGTGTTCACCCCCGACCTGTACCTGCAGTACTTCCGGGACCTGCGGGACATGACCGCCGACGGCGGGCCGCCGACCCCCGAGGCCGGCCTGCGCACGATGAGCCGCTACGCCACCGAGCCCGCCACCAGGCCCGTCACCGGGCCCGCCGCCGACCTGGCCTGAAGCCGACCGGTCCACCCGCCGGCGGTGACCGTGAAAGGACGTCATGACCATCGCCTACTGGTTCCTCGCCACACCGCTCGCCGCCTTCTACCTCTACGCGGGCGCACTCAAGGCGACCCGCGACCGCGACCGGCTGCGCCCGATGATGGCCTGGGTGGACCGCGTACCGCTGCCCGCCGTCAGGGCGCTGGGAGCGGCCGAACTCCTGGGCGCGGCAAGCCTGTTGCTGCCGCCGGCGGCCGGTGTCGCGCCGGGGCTGGCCGTGGCCGCGGCCGTCGGGTTCGTGCTCCTGCAGACCGGCGCGATCGCCGTGCACCTGACCGGCGGGGACCGCCGCGTCGCGCTCAACGCCGGGCTCCTCGCCGCCGCGGCCGCGACCGTCTGGCCGGCCGCCGCCGGGATGTGACCGGGCGCCACCCCCGTCCGCGCCCTGTCTCCTCTGTTCAGCCCCCGCTCCGCCCCCGTCCCGTCCCGTCCGCAGGCCCTCGGTACGTACACCGTGCCAAGTTCGCGGTTTTCCACGATGCCCGAGCGTGGTGGTGGCGTGTCAGCCTGTGACTGCCACCGCATCCCGCAGCCGGGTCGGGGCGGGGCCGATCCGCCGCAGGTGGCCGGCCGTCCACGTGGAACGCCCAGAAGGGATATTTGTCATGCACAGGCAAATTCGTTCAGCCTCGCTCTGCGCCGCGATCGCCGCCGCGGTCCTGGTCGGCGGCACCGCCCAGGCGTACGCCGCCGTGGCCTCCCCCGCCCGCGCACACGCCTCCGCGTCGCCCGCCGCCCAGGACGGCGCGTCGGCGTCCGCGATCTGGCGCTGGGCCGGCCGGTACGACTCGTTCGTCGAGGCGCAGGCGGCGTACTACGTGCTGTACGGCCTCGGGAGCGCCGTCGCCCAGCTGATCGAAGAGGTCATCGTCGACGGCGCGAAGAGGTGGGAGCTCTACATCCAGTGAGCCCCCCCGGCGCCGGCACCGAGCCGCGACGCCCCCCCCGGATGAGAACACGGCGGGCGCGACCCGGCGCCCGCTCGTCCAGCCTTGAAGAGAGTTGGTAGACCCATGCGACGCACGACTCCCAAGAGCGGCCTGTCCCGCACGGCCGCAGGCGTTCTGACCGCCGTGCTGATGGCGTCCGGAGCGCTCACCCTCGCCCCGGCCGCGCAGGCCGCGACCGGGCAGAGCGGCCCGCAGGCGAGCGCGGACGGCCTGGCGGGGATCACCGCGGCCCGCTCCACGCAGGTCACCCTGTCCAACCACACCGCGTACGGCCTGACCAAGACGTGGGAGAAGCTCGACCACGGCTGCTGGACGAACAACATGCTGCCGCCCGACTACATCCCCACCGGCAAGGAGCCCAGCTTCGCGAGCGAGTCCTGCGGCGCCGGCACCGGGACGGAGGGGAACATCACCTACGGCTTCGCCGGCGGCGAGATCAAGATCTACTGGAACAACCCCTACGTGGGCAGCAACGGCTACAGCTGCTCCGTCCCGGCCGGGTACGCCTGCTACAAGAGCGGCGGCAGCGGGAACAACGCCGGCGTCAAGTTCGACGTCTGGCCGGCGTCCCGGTCGGCCGGGGCCGACACCGCCGACGCGGTGGTGCCCGGCGTCACCGCCGCCCGCAGCACGAGCATCAACCTGACCAACAACTCGGGCAAGCTGCTGGTCCGTTCCGGCTCCAGCCTGCGGTGGGGGATCTGGTCCGACAACATGCTGCCCCCGTCCATGGTCCAGCCCGGTGTCACCGCGAAGTGGGCCAGCGAGTCGGACGGCTTCATGACCGGCACGGAGGGCGAGGTCACCTTCGACGTGTCCGGGGAGAGCAACAAGGTCAGGGTGTACTGGAACAACCCCTACACCGGCAGCAACGGCTACAGCTGCTCCGCCCCGTCCGGGTACAAGTGCACCTGGCAGGGCGGCAGCGGCGACAACGCCGCGATCTCCTTCAACCTGTCGAAGTCCTGATCACGCCGGGCCGAACCAGCGCCCCCGCCCGGGTCACGTCCATCCGTGACCCGGGCGGGGGCGCCCTGCCCTGCCCCGCCGCCGCCCGCCCGCGCCCCGTCCCTTACCGTCCCTACTGGTTCAGGACCGCCACCAGCTGGGTCCGGCGGGCGATCCGCAGTTTGCGGTAGGCGTTGGTGAGGTGGGTCTCCACGGTGCGGCGGGTGAGGCACAGCGTGGAGGAGATCTGGGCGTTGGTGTGCCCCGCCGCCGCCAGTTTGGCCACGCGCCGTTCGGCGGGCGTCAGCGCGTGCCCGCCGTTCCTGTTGCGCACCCCGCCCTCGCGCAACGCCCCCGCCGTCAGGTCGAGGAGGCGACCGGCGGCGGGCGCCTGCCCGGCCTGCGGAGCGGGCGCGGCCAGCCGCAGGGCCACCGCGTGCGCCTCGCGCAGCGTGTCCCGGCCCTTGCGGCCGTTGCCCGCCCCGATGTGGGCCCGGCCGAGATCGGCCAGGGTCTCCGCGAGTTCCACCGGCGCGCACCCCGCCCTGAGCAGTTCGGCGCCCTCGGTCAGCGAGCACAGGGCCAGCCTGCCGCCCACGGCCGCGGCGTACGCCCGCAGCGCCCGGCCGACGGTGCGCGCGGTGCCCCAGGTCCGGGCGTGGCGCAGTTCCTCCTCGGCGAGTTCGCGGGCCTCCTCCCGCCGCCCCAGCCGCACCAGGGCCAGCGCCGCCCCGGAACGCCACGGCGTGGCGACCGGGCTGACGAAGCCGTGGGCGCTCTGGCCGGCTCCGCAGACCAGGTAGTCGTCGAGGGCCGCCTGCCAGCGGCCGTCCGCCGCGTGCAGCAGGGCCCGTGCGTAGCTGAGCTCGTTCCACTCCCAGGAACTGTCGCTGCCGCCCGCTCCGGCCAGTGCCACGGCCTCCCACGCCCCGGTGCGCCGGCCGCTCTCGTGCCGGGCGGTGGCCACCATGGCCGCCAGGTGCGGCAGCCGGACGCCCTGTCCGGCGGTCGCCTCCACCAGGGGGGCGTTCTCGGCGATGACGCGGTCGAACTCTCCCGCCCACAGCGCGGCCTCGGCCCGGACGCTGAGCAGGCACTGCAGGCCCACGTCCGTCAGGTCCGGGGGAGCGGGCGGGGCAGGCAGGCACAGGCCGGCCAGCCCGCGTGCCTCCTCCAGGCAGTCCGCCCACTGCAGCAGGGTGGCCGCGCTGCCGAGCCAGGCGGTCCGCAGGCGCGGGTCCACCGGGGCGGCCAGCCGCGGGCGCACCCGGGCGAGTGCCTCGGCGGCCGAGCAGAGGCCGGCCCCGGCCTCGTACTCGGTGATCAGGCCGCACACCAGCGGCTCGATGCCGGGCGGCGCGGTGGGGGCGAGCGCGCGCAGGCCGGCGACGGCGCCGCGCCAGGCGTCGTTGTCGTGCGAGGAGACGAGCGCGGCGAGGGCCTGCAGCACCTGGACGAGTTCGCCGTCATCCGCCCCGCGGCCGGCCTGCTGGAGGACCCGCAGCGCGGTGCCGGGATCGCGGCCCGCCACGAGGGCCGCGCTCAGGGCGGTCGCCGCCCTCGCCCGCTCCCGCAGATCACTGTGCAGTTCCACTCCGGTGTGGAGCCTGCGGATAGCGGCGGTCGCGTTGTTCGCGAGCTCCAGGGTGCCCAGGCGCATGGTGAGGGCCGCACGCCGGTCCGGATCGAGCGGCCCGCTCAGGGCGTGGCGCAGATACGCGGCGGACTCCGCGACACGGCCGGCGCGTACCGCCTCCTCGGCGGCCTCGGCCAGCGAGCGGGCCATCCACACCTCGCCGGGCCGCTCCACGCGCAGCAGCCGGGAGGCCACGGCGGCCGCCGGCGCACCGCTCTCGTCGAGCAGCTCCGCGATGCGGGTGTGCAGCGCCGCGATCTCCCGCGGCTCGGCGGCGGCGAGGACGGCCTCCCGCGCCAGGGGGTGGCTCAGCAGCCTGTCCAGACGGCGCACCGACCGCTCGTCCGGCGACCGCCTGGACGAGCAGAGACCGGCGAGCTGACGGCGAAGCCCGGGATCGCCCGCCACCCCTTCCTCGGCCGCGACGGCGAGAGCCAGACAGGCCTGGCGCAGACACGGATCGACCCCCCGCCCCAGCCAGTCGGCGATCGCCTCGCGATAACGGCTGCGGGAACGGGCGGCGGGCGGGCGGGGCAGCGGCCCGTCACCGAGGTCGGCGACGAGCGCCCGCACCAGCGCCGGGTTCCCGGCCCCCGCCCCGACACACGTCACGACGTCCTCCCGGCCCAGGCCGGCGCCCCGGGCGATACGCACGACCGCGGACACACTCAGAGCGCGCAGGACGACCGACACACCCGCAGGAGAAGGGAAGGGCCCCGGACCGGACGGGTCGCCGCACTCGGTGACCACCAGCAGGACGGGAATCTCGGCGATCCGGCGGGCCAGATAGCCGATCCACCGCCGGGACGGCTCGTCGGCGTGATGGAGGTCGTCCACCGCGATCAGCACCGGCCGCTCGGCCGCCCAGCGGGCCAGCCGCGTCACCCACCGGTGGAACAACCGCTGCTCGTGCGCCCCGGCCGGCACCGCGAACGGAACGGCCCCGTCGTCCGCGAAGAGCTGCCGCACCAGCCCGAACGCGAACCCCGCCTCCTCCGGCACCCCGCGCACCCGCCCCACCCGCATGGCACCGCCGCCCGCCTCCTGCCGCACCACCGCCTCCAACGCGGCGCTGCGCCCCATGCCGGCCACCGGTGCCGAGAGCAGGACCCAGCGCCCGCCGCCCGCCCGCACGGCCGCCCCGGCCGCCGCGGCCGCGCCCAACACCTCGTCGCGCTCCAAGAGCATCCGCGCCCCTTCCCCTTCGTCCTGTCCGTCCCGCGACGCCGCCCCGGGCCGTGCGCCACCCGCCCGGACACCGGCTTCCGCGGCGATACCGCGGCCCCGGTGTGATCTTCACCCCGGGGCGACGCACGTCAGCCCGCCGCACGAAAAACGGCGCGATCGCGTTCATGACAGAGCTTGATCCCGCCGCTTTTATCACGTTTCACCCACGAACTTTCCACCCGCGACAGCGACGCAGCAGCAAACACCCACCCGCGACCACCGGCCACCATCCGCGCCCCAGTTCGTGCCGACACGGACCGCGCCCCCCAACGCACCACACCGACCGAAAACCGGGACCCCCGCGATTCCCGACCCCACAACCCCTCCCGGACACCCCATTCCAAACGACGCGGACTAATCCGAGACCCACGCCAGCACATCCACCCACCATGACGAATCCCGCTAACCCCCGGCTAATGCCCACGCAACACACCGGACCCCACCACCACCAGCCACCCCGAACCCCGCCCAACACCCCCCAGCCACCGCCGTCACCACACCCCGAACACCAGATGTTCCAGGGCTAAGAGCACCTCCGCCAACGAACAACCCGAAAGCCAAAAACCCCATGGAACAGCCACAAAGACAAGGCCCCACCACCACCAAAGAGCTTCAATTCCAGGGTTAAAAATGGACTAGTGTAGGGCGAGGAGGTGGAGTTCCGATGCCCACACAGGACGAACTGTTCGCAGCAGTGGACGCACTACTGAACGACCCAGGCCCACAACTGCCGGAGCCAACCGAAAGAGCACGCCTCCGAGAGGCCGCCGGAGTCACCCAAGCGCGACTGGCCCAGGTACTGAAGTCAACGGTGCAATCCGTGAAGAACTGGGAAGCCGGCCGCTCCGAACCGAGGCCACCACGCCTGGAAGCCTACGCACGCCTCCTCGAAGGCTGGGCCCAACAGCACCCCACCCCCGCCCCCGCAGCCCGCACAGTCGAAGAAGTCCCGGCCGCCTTCGCCTCAACCCCCACCCCCACAAAGGCCGAGCCGAAACCCACCACCGACGACACCGCGAACCCGGACGACGACAGCCCCCGCCCCGACCGCATCCCGCCAGAACAACCAGCCGAACAACCACAACCACAACCACAACCGCTGCGCCCCGCCGCCCGCCCCACACCACACAGCGACGCCCAATACCCCCACGGCCCACTCGCAGTACTGGACGACGACGGCACCGCCTACGCAGTCGGCGGCCTACTCCTGGACTGCCCCGCCACCACACTCGCACAACTGGTCACCTGGGCCCTGACCGAATCCGGCCTGGGCACCCCACGACTGCACCGCAACGGCAGGGACTCCGACCCCCTGATCGTCCTCACCGCCGCCGCCGCCCAGAAACTCGGCCTGCCACCCACCCTGGACGACGACCCGGTCACCCGCCGCACCCAGCGCCTGCCCGACGACCACAAGATCGTCAAAGCACTCGCCCGCTCCAAATGGCAGCTCACCCGCCGCGGCTTCGGCCCCTGGGCCCGCATCTACAAGCCTGTCAAAGACGGCCGACGCCAATGCGTACAACTCGCCGTCCTGCCCTGGCGCGCCCTGGACACCCGCGCCTGGGGCGACGCCGCCCACCTGCCCGCCCCCGACCTCGCCCGCGTCCTCGGCGTCTACGCCCAACGCGTCATCACCCCCCGCGGCTCCAGCGCCACCAGCGGCCTGGAACTGATGACCGCGCTACGCCCGCCCACGAGGGCGGTACGCGACGAGCAGAGCGGCGGGTGGGTGTCCGGACCGAACCCGGGCGCGCTGACCGAAGTCGTCCAGGCAGCGCCGCCGGAGGTCCCGCCGGAGCACCCCGCCGCACAGGGCTGGACCGGCGGCTTCCTGGACGAGGAGTCCTACCAGTGGATCCGCCCGGTCGAGACCCTCTCCGAAGCGGAGATGATCGAACCGTTCGCGGTCGGCATCGACGTCAACACCGCCTACCTCGCCGCCGCCGCCCGCCTCAACGTCGGCCTGTCCGGCCCGCTCCACGTCACCAACCCACACTTCGACAAAAAGACCCCGGGCAGCTGGCTCGTCGACCTGTCCCACATCCCCACCGACCCCCGCCTGCCCAGCCCGTTCACCCCGACCGGCAACCCCCCCACCGGCCCGGCCTGGTACACCACCCCCACCGTCGCCTACGCCCAGGAACTCGGCCACGACGTCACCCCGACCGAGGCCTACCTGCGCGAGCACAGCGGCGCCTACCTCGACCCCTGGCACGACCGCCTCCGCGAGGCCTACGTCACCACCATGGCCGAGGCCGGCATCCCCACCGACAAGGACACCGACGAACGCGCCTTCCTCGCCGCGATGACCGCCCACCGCCTCCTCAAGAACGCGGGCACCGACCTGGACGCGCTGCGCGCCGCGCTCGCCGCGGAGGGCCTGGGCCACCTGGCCGCGATGGGCGACGACCAGCTCGCCTCGGCCACCTGGCGCCACCACCAGATCGCCATGGTCCTCTCGGCGGTGAAGTCGACGGTGAAGTTCGGGATCGGCAAGCTGCGAGAGCGCCCCCAGGGCCTGACCTACAAGCCCGGCGAGCCGTGGCCGGCGCTTGAGCGCGAGACCTGGCGCCCGGACATCCGGGCCGCGGTCATCGCCAAGGCCCGCGTCAACATGCACCGCAAGATGGCCAACGTGGCGAAGGCCAACGGCCGTTACCCGCTCGGTGTCAACAACGACTGCGTCGTCTACGCCTCCCCGACCACGGACCCGCTCGGCTTCCTGCCGCTCACCGGCTCCGGCAAGGTGCTGCCCGGCACCTTCCGCCTCGGTGCCACCCCCGGTCTGGCCAAGGTCGAGGGCATCCAGCAGATGCTCACCGTCGTGGACTGGCTGGAGCGCGACCAGCCGATCAACCCGGCCCGCCACATCAAGGGCTACGACAGCAGCACCATCGAAGGGAAGTAGGAGGCTGTGGAGGAGATCACCGACGCGATCGACCGGGCCGCGCCCGAGCACTTCACCAAGGCGCCACCCAAGAGCGCGCAGGCCCAGATGCGGCTGCTCGCCAAGGCGGCCAAGGGCGACACCGCCGCCCTGGCGGCCCGGCTCGGTGTGAGTCGCCGCACCGTCGAGCGCTACCTCGCCGGCCAACGCAAGACCCCCAGGGCCGCACTGCGCGAAGCCCTGAAGCGCGAGGTCCAACGAGTGTGGCAGCCCGGCATCCGCCGCCGGGCCCGCAAGAAGGCCGCCACCAGCACGGGCATCACCGTCGAGGTGTGGGCCTACTTCGGCTACACCGCCCCCGTCGGCACCACCGACGAGGCCCGGCTACGGCACCTGACCGTCCACCTCCCACCCGCCTACGCCGGCCGCCTCTTCACCGCCCAGGACCAGGGCGCCGGTGACCAACAGATGCGCGCCATCATGGCCGAGGGATTCCAGGAAACCTACTTCAAGGACGGCGGACGCGCCGCCGGACTCGAAGTCGAGTTCACCGGAATCCAGGCGATCGACGTCCAGTACTGACACCAGGCAGGGACACTGACCCTACACAGTGCATCATTACGATGCACTGAAGCGTGCCACCCGCAAACCCGGGCGGCACGCTTCCCCATGTCGACGGCTCGGGGTGAACGGTGACGGGCGCTCAGGGTAGGCGGAGCGAAGCGGAGGCCACCAGGCTCGACAGGAGGACAGGGGGGCGTTGGCGTTGACCTGTTGTGAGATGGGGGAGGTCAAATGGTGGGATGTGGAACGGAGTTACTGGGCCTACACAGTGCACGAGTGATGCACTGCTGCCGGTTAGCTCACTGAATTCCGCTTGCGGAATTCAGTTCCCCCGCTTGCGGGGGAACACGCCGGAGCGAAGCGGAGGCATGTCCTACCGCCGGCTTGCCGGCGGGGAATTCCGCTTGCGGAATTCAATCCTCGCGCTTGCGCGAGGATTTCATCCGGAGCGAAGCGGAGGATTCGATTCCCGCGCAGCGGGAATCCCGCCGGAGCGCAGCGGAGGCGCACTGTAGTGCACTGCAGTGCACGGAGCAAAGCGAAGGGCAGGGCCCTTGCGAAGCAAGGGAATTCCGCTTGCGGAATTCGATTCCCGCGCTTGCGCGGGAATCCCGCCGGAGCGAAGCGGAGGCGATCGTTGCCCGGCGGCTTGCCGCCGGGGTACCCG
>NZ_JBHXML010000051.1:0-23536 GCF_042720345.1 Kitasatospora sp. NPDC058478
CTGCGGGCCGGGAGGCGGGCGCGGGCCGGGAGGCGGGCGCGGGCCGGGAGGCGGGCGCGGGCCGGGAGGCGGGCGCGGGCCGGGTGGCGGGCGCGGGCCGGGTGGCGGGGGCGCCGAAGTCGCCGACGTCGCCGGAGGAGGAGGTGCGGATGGCCCGGGGCGCGGAGGGCTGCAGGGAGTCGGCGGCGCGCACGGCCCGGACGGGGGCGAGGACGGGGGCCGGGGCGAGGCTCTGGTCGAGGCGGACGACGAAGTTGACGTAGTCCAGGGGCTTGTCGGGCCAGTGGCAGTCGTTGCTGGTCAGCAGGCGGCTGCGGACGCCGTCGCGTTCGGTGACGGGCCCGGGGGTGACGCGCAGGTTCGGCTGCCAGCTGCGGCCCCACAGGTGGTGTTCCAGGGTCAGCGTCCAGCTGTCCTCGTCGACTTCCAGGGTGGCGCCGACCCGGCCGGGCAGGATCCGGGTGCCGTAGGGGCCGCGCACCACCGCGCGCTGGTCGAAGCTGGCGTTCTTGCCGACCACGGTGATCCGCCACGCGCCGTGGAACCTGAGCATCGCCGCACTCCTGACGTCCTGACGCGCCGTCCGGGCGGGCGCGCTTCCGTCGGGGTCAACGGCTGCGGGGCGGTGGGCGGCTCAACGGTGAGCGGCTCAAAGGGCCGGGCCGGCCGGGGCGGGCGGCACAGACCCGGCTCGGGCGGTTCGGGCCCGGTTCAGGCGGCGTCGGGGCGGGCGGCGGGCCGGGCGGTGCGGGCGGGTTCGCCGGGGGCGGTGTGGGCGGTGTGGGCGAGCGCCGGGTAGCCGTGCGCGGTGAGGACGAGGTCGGCGTAGCGGCGGTCGTCGAAGGGGACTCCGTGGCGCCGGAGCAGGTCGAACAGTTCGGCGAGGCGGCGGTGTTCGGTGCCGCGCGGCAGCCCGTCGCGGGTGGTGCCCAGGATGCCGAGGACCGGCCCGTACAGGCGGGCGCCGCGGGCGATGCGGGCGGCGCGGGCGGCGCGGGCGGTGCGGCGGGGTGCCGGGGTCAGGCGCAGCAGCAGGACGAGCCGGTGGGCGCCGGAGTCGGCGTCCTGCCCGGCGTCCATCGTGAGGCCCTGGATGTCGCGCCACCGGTAGCGGCGCGGGACGAACGCCCGGACGAGGGTGAGGCCGTGGTCGTCGGCGCGCAGCCAGAAGCCGTACGGGACGGGCAGGGCCACGCCCAGGACGGCCGCGCTCGACAGCAGGAGCGCGGGGACGGCGCCCATCCGGCCGGCGGCCCCGGTGTCGGCGAGCACGACGCCCATCGCCAGGGCGAGCACGCAGCCGACGGGGGCGCCGGCGGCTCGCCACAGGAAGCCCAGCCGCACCGTCTGGTGTCGCGGCGCCGTGTTCACGGGCGCTCCCTTCCCATGTCGTGCCGTCGGTGGGGCCGGCCGGTCCGGCCGGTCCCGTCTCGGGTGTCGATGCCTGGTGGTCCCAGGGGAGTCGGTCACACTACCGGCCTGCCGAGATCATTCGGATGATCCGGGGGAAACGTCAAATGTCTTTAACACGAACGGACTTGATGGCTAGTCAGTTCGACCGGACGGCCTGCGGTCCAGGATGTCAGCCACCGGTGGAGGGGTCAACTGACGTTGATTGGCGGTATCTTGTGATCCACGCCAGCTGATGCCGTTGGGTTATCGTGACCTGGCCGGCCCTGCCCGCCCGCCAGGAGGAGACGCGCGGGGCCCCGGTGAGGAGGGCGGGCCATGGCGGAATCGAACCGGGAGGACGGACCGGTGGAACTGTCCGGGCTCGCGGCCAGGATCGAGGCGCTGTTCCACACCGTCCGCAGGCCCGACCGCGAGCAGTACACCAACGAAGAGGTGGCCCGGGCCTGCCGCGAGGCGACCGGGGAGTCGTTCTCCACCACCTACCTGTGGCAGTTGCGCACCGGGCGCCGGGACAACCCGACCAAGCGCCACCTGGAGGCGCTCGCCCAGTTCTTCCAGGTCCCGCCCGCGTACTTCTTCGACGAGCGGCAGGGCGCGGAGATCGCCAAGGAGCTCGCCCTGCTCGGCGCGCTGCGCGACGCGGGCGTGCGCAGCCTGGCGCTGCGCGCGGTCGGCCTCTCCTCCGAGGGCCTGGACACGGTCAGCGAGCTGATCGACGTCATCGCCCGCCGGGACGCGGCCCGCCGGCACCCGGCGCCCTGACGCCGGCGGCGGGGGCACGGACGGGGGCGCGGGCCACGGGCGGGGCGGACGGGGTCCGGGGCCAGGAAGACGGGGGCCAGGCACGGAGGCGGAACCACGGCGGTCGGGAGATCGGGGGGAACGGGGCCGCTGATCGAGAAGGGGAACACAGCGTGCGGGACGACAGGTGCTACCGATCGGCGCTGCGCCGCTGCCGGCGGATGGCCGAACAGCTGGAACTGCCAAGCCCGTTCGACACCACCGTGCTACTGGAGCAGATCGCCCGCCGGCGGGGGCGGCCGATCGACCTGCTGCCGGTGGCCGCCCGGCCCAACGCGCCCTGCGGGCTGCTGGTGTCCACCCGGGAGGCGGACTACATCCTGTACACCGCCGACACCAGCGCGCTGCACCGCCGGCACATCCTGGTCCACGAGATCGCCCACCTGCTCCTGGACCACGCCGGCTCCGCGCCGCTCGGCCCGGCCGCGGACCTCCTGCCGCACCTGTCCCCCGACCTGGTCCGGCGGGTGCTCGGGCGCACCGGCTACGACGAGCCCCAGGAGCGCGAGGCCGAGCTGCTGGCCTCCCTCATCCTCAGCCGGGCCGCCAAGGCCGACGCCGCGCACCCGCCCGGCCCCGCCCCGCACCCGGACTCGCTGGACGTCCTGGACGTCCTGCTCACCGGCGAGCCCGGGCCCGGACCCGCCGGCGACCGGGCGGCCGACGGTCGGGCGGCGGGCGGTCGGGCGGCCGGCGACCGGGCGGCGGGCGACCGGGCGGCGGGGCGTCCGTGAGCGGCCTCGTCCTCTACGGCGTCGCGCTGTTCTTCGCCCTGAGCGCCTGGCACTTCGCCCGCGGCCGCCGGACCAACCCGCGCGCCATCGCCCGCTACAGCTGCTACGCCACCGCGCTGCTCGCCGCCGCCCTGCTGCTGCTCGCCCCGCCCACCGTCCAGGCCGCCGACCGGCTGCACCGGCTCGGGATCGCGCCCGCCCTGCCCGTCCTGCTCGGCGACACGCTGCGCATCGGCGCGGCCTGCGCGATCCGGCTGCTGGCCGGCGTCCTGCGCACGCCCGAGCCCGCTCGCCGCGCGGTGCGGCGCCAGCTGGCCCTGCTGGCCGGTGTCCTGGGGGTGCGGGCGGTCCTGTTCGTCGCCGCCGCGCCGGGCCTGGATGCCTCCGACCTCACCGCCGCGCCCTCCACCGGCGCCCGCCTGGCGCTGGCCGGGTACACCGCCGCCGGCGTGCTCTACCTCGCCTACTGCCTCACCACCCTGCTGCGCCAGCTCGCCCGGCTCGCCCGCGCCGCCGCGCCCGGGCGGCAGCGCAGCGGGCTGCGGCTGCTCACCCTGAGCCTGGTCGCGGGCCTGCTGTGGAACGCCTGGGGCGTCGACGACGTCGTCCAGGCGGCGGCCACCGGCACCCAGGCCGGCGCCGAGGACGCCCTGTGCGGCGTCCTGGGCCTGCTGTGCGTGGCACTGCTGGCGACCGGCCTGGGCACCACGGTGTGGCCGGCCGCGCACGCCGCCGTCCGCGGCTGGCTGCGCGCCCACCGCCGCTACCGGGCGCTGGCCCCGCTCTGGCGGGACCTGCACACCGTACTGCCGGAGATCGCGCTCGCCCCGGCCAGCCGGCTGCCGCTGCTGCCGCCGCGCGACCCGCAGTTCGCCCTGTACCGGCGGATCATCGAGATCCACGACGCCCGGCTGATCCTGCGCCAGCACCTCGACCCGCGCACCCCGCGGTGGCTCGCCGCCGCCACCTCGCGCTTCCCCCCGTCCGCCGCCCGGGCCGACGCCACCGCCGAGGCCGCCGCACTGGCCGCCGCACTGGAACGCGCGGCCGCCGGCGCCCGGCCCAACCCCGACACCCCGCGCACCGCCCCGGCGGCCGAACCGCCGCACGCCCTGGGGCCGGACCTGGAGTCCGAGGCCGACCACCTGGCCCACCTCACCCGCGTCTACGCCACCTGCCCGGCCGTCGCCGAGGTCCGCGCCTGCGCCCGCGCCGCCGCCCCCTCCCCCAGCGCCCCCGACCCCGACCCGGTCGCGAGCCCCGTGCGGTGAGCCGCCGGACCGGCCGGGGGCAACCCGGCCGGTGGAACGGCGGGAGCGGGCCGGGGCGGCGGCCGCTACCGGCGGACGGCCGCCAGCGAGCGCAACTGCACGTGGACGGCGCCCGGTTCGGTGCCGGTCAGCGCGGCGACCTCGGCGGCGGGCAGGGCGAGGACCAGGTGCAGCAGCAGGACGTCCTGCTGGGGGGCGGTGAGGTGGGCGACCGGGCCGAGCGGGCGCGGGCCGGCCAGGGCGCAGACGCGTCGACGGACCGCCTGCCAGGCGCAGGCGGCCGGGCTGGCGGTGGCCAGGGCGTCGAGCCAGTGGCCGCTGAGGTCGTCGAAGGCGCCCTGGACGGCCAGCGGGGCGTCGGCCGCGGGGAGCAGCAGGGCGGCGTAGTCGAGGTAGTGGCGCAGGTGGAGGTCGTACAGCGCCCACAGGCCCAGTGCCGGTCCGGTGGCGGTGGTCGTGGCGTTGGTCGTGGCGGTGGCGGTGGTCGGCTGTCGTGGTGGTGTCGGCATGGTTGATTCCCGAGGTGGCGGGTGGGTGCTGGTCCGCGGACGGGGCGCTGGTGGCGCGTTCCCGTCCGCGGACCGGGTCACACGAGTACCGGCGGGCCGCCGCCGGTGCCGTCGCGGCCCGTCGCAGCGGAGTGGCCGGAGTGGCCGGAGTGGCCGGGTTGGCCGGCGTCCTCGGCGCGGTCGGCGGCCAGGCTGTTGCGCAGGGTCACCCACAGTTTGAACAGGGTGTCCGTCGGGGTGCCGCTGCTGGAGGACTGCATGGCCCGGGTGAACTCCCGTTGGTACGTGCGGGAGTTGACCGGTGCCGGGGTGCGGGCGTTGTTCATCCGCTCCCAGGCCGCCGCCCACAGTGCGCGGCGGGCCTCCTTGACCCCGCAGACCTCCATGTAGGTGAGGAACACCGCCTTGCGCAGCGGGGCCTCACCCCTGAGGACCAGCGCCAGGGTGCTGGAGGGCAGGCGCCCTCCCCCGGCCCGGGCCCGGCGGTCCAGCTCCTCCAGGGAGGGCCAGTCGGCCTTGCGCCGCATCTCGTGCATCGCCCGTCGCAGGTCGGCGAGGGAGTCGACCTGCTCGGGGTTGAGCCGCCGGGGCGCCCGGCGCTGGGTCCCGGAGGGGCGCGGGACGTGGGCCCAGTAGTTGGCCAGGGTCCACTTGCGGCGGGCCGCCTTGAGGTCGCCGTCGCAGGCCCGGGTGAGGGCCTCGACGACCTCCCAGTTCGGCATGGTCCGGCCGCTGGTGGCCCGTTGCAGGGTGGTCGGGTGGTAGTTGGTCCGGTCGGCGAGCTGACGGTAGGTCAGCCCCGCCTCTTCACGCTGCTCGCGCAGCAACGCGGCGAGCCGACCCAGGGCCGGCTCGGTCGCCGCGATCGGTTTCTCCTGGCGTCCCATCGCGGTCCGGCGTTCCTTCTAGGCCCGCCCCTGCTGGAGCCTGGCATTCAACAGCAGTCCGCCGGTGGCCAGTTCGAGCGCCGCTCCCGCCGACATGCCCGTCCTCACCAGGGCGGCGGCCACGACGACCACGACGACGACCACGGCCGTCCGCACGGGGCCGGACGACCAGGGCAGGCCCGGCCGCGGCGGCGCCGGGTGGCCGGCGGCGCAGTGGGCGGGGGCGCGCTTCTTCTTCCGCTTCCTCGTCATCGAGGACCTCCTATATCACCGTCTACTCCAACGGACGGGAACTTCGGTGGTTGGCGTCACGCGAGGAACCCGTTTCGCGCAACACTCTGTCAGGCGTACGGGTGATTCCCAATCGGTTCGGTGAACATCGCGAAGATTGATGCGCCAGAATCCCGGGCCCGGCCCGCAATCTCGTCACAACCCTGTGACATCAGTGCAGTTCAGGAACTCGAAACCGGAATTTGATGCATTTTTGTGCAACTCGCCCTTGTAGCCGTCCTGGCTGAATGTGACGATGTGCAGCAGCGTCATCCAGACCTGCGGGTCAGGAACCCGGGGGCGCTGTCTACTCCAAATTCTCGGGAACACCGGCAGCGGGCCGTGTTGGCGCATGGGCCCGTCCGAACAGCAGAGACCGCCCGGCCCCCAGCGGCCCGAGCGGTCTCTCTGTGTTTGTCCGCCGGGGAAAAGGGCGGCGGCCGGCGGACACGGCAGCCGACGGAAGGGGTTTCCGGGAGGCGGTGGTCCGGAATCCGGTGGCCCGGGGCGGCGGGGTGTTGGCACAGTGGGCCCCATGACGACTCCCGATGATGGTGGCGCGTTCGTCCCCGGCCTGGAGCTGGCGCGGACGCTGCACGAGGAGGCCGTGCGCCCGCTGCTGGCCGAGGCGTTCCCCGGACTCGGGTACGCGGCGGCGCGGGTGGGCGCGGGCTCGGAGGTGCTGGGCTTCGACACCGCCCGCTCGACGGACCACGACTGGGGCCCTCGCCTGGAGCTGTTCCTCTCCCCCGGCGACGCCGCCCGCCACGGGGAGCGGCTGCGCGAGGTGCTGGCGCACCGGCTGCCCCGGCAGGTGCGCGGCCGCTCCACGCACTTCCGGCGCGGCCCGGACCCGCTCGACCCGGTGCGCCACCCCGACTGGACCGAGGGCCCGGTGGACCACCTGGTCGAGGTCCACGACGTGCCGTCCTGGCTGGCCGCCCGGCTGGGCCCGGCGGCGGCCGGGTGGTACCGGACGGACCCGGGGGCCGGTGACTGGCTGGCACTGCCGCAGCAGCGCCTGGCCGAGGTGACCGGCGGCGCGGTGTTCCACGACGGCCCGGGCGACCTCACCGCGGCCCGGCGCCACCTGGCCTGGTACCCGGAGCAGGTGTGGCGCTACCTGCTGGCCTGCCAGTGGCGCCGGATCGAGCAGGAGGAGGCGTTCGTCGGGCGCTGCGCCGAGGTCGGCGACGAGCTCGGTTCGATGGTGGTGGCCGCCCGCCTGGTCCGGGAGGTGATGCGGCTGTCCCTGCTGATGGAGCGCCGCTACGCCCCGTACGGCAAGTGGCTGGGCAGCGCGTTCGGGCGCACCGGCGCCGCCGGGGAGCTGGGGCCGCTGCTGCACGGCGCGCTGACGTTCAGTCATTTCACGGAGCGGGAACGGTACTTGTGCGAGGCGTACGAGGCCGCGGCCCGCCGGCACAACGCCCTGGGGCTGACCGCACCGCTGGCGGCGGCCCGCCGGCCGTTCCACGGCCGCCCCTACCTCGTCCTGGACGCCGGCCGCTTCGCCCGGGCGCTGCTGGAGACGGTCACCGACGCGCGGCTGCGCGCCCTGCCGCCGGTGGGCGGCGTGGACCAGTGGACGGACAGCACCGACCTGCTCGGCCTGCCGCAGGCCGTCCGGACAGCGGTCGGCGCCCTCGGCTGAACCCGGCGGCCGGCGGAAGTCGGGTACGGCGGCGCATTGCGGTGCGGGCCGCCGCCGGGCCAGCCTGTGGGGCGGACGCCGCGACCCGTGCGGACGCCACCCGGCCCGAGAGGACCCCGCCCGGTGAACGGCTTCGAGTACCTGCTCGGCATGCTGCTGGCCCAGCCCGTACGGGCCCGGGACGCGCTGCGCGCCCGCCTGCCCACCACCCGCCGGCTGCGCGCCCTGGCCTCCTCGCCGCGGGTCGAGGCGCTGCGGGCCGCCGAGCGCGAGCGGATCCGCCGGCTGGTCGAGGGCCTGGCCGCGGTGGAGGGCGTGACGCACCTGCTGACCCGCGTCGCCGACCACTGCGACCGCCCCGCCTCGCTCGGCCTGCTCACCACCACCGCCGAGGGCCGCGGCGTGCTGGTCTGCCGGATGAGCGCCGCCGCCTACTTCGCCACCGGCGAGGACATCACCGCCGTCCTGCCCAGGATCGAGGCGGCGGGCCTGGCCGACTGGGGCTTCCCGAACACCTGGGGCGACGAACCGCCGTACTCACCGGGCACGGTCGCCTACGCGCTGCGCTACCACCGCGACCGCGGCCTCTTCCCCGACGGCCGGCGGATGCCCGGCCCGAGCCTGTCCACCGCCGACGCCACCCTGGTCTGGGACCTGCCCGGCATCCCCCGCCCGGACCCGTACTGGCCGCGCCCGGGCAGCGACGTGTACTTCCGGCACGAGCAGATCCCGGCGGACGGCGACCCGGCCGCGCTGCTGCGGGCCGCCCGCGCCGAGGGGCGGGGCCCGGTGCTGGTGCTCACCTTCGGCCGCAACTGGACGGACACCTGCACGTACCACGCCGTGCCGCGCGGGCGCGGACACAGACACGGGCGCGGGCGCGGGCGCGGGTGCGAACTGGGCTGAGCGCCCGGTGCGGCCGGGGGCAGCGCCCCGGCCGCACGCACGGTTCAAGCGCTCAGCACTGGGGCCGGCGGCCGTGGTTGGCACCGCGCCGGGCCCGGGCCTTCTTCTTGCGGCGACGCTTCGACGACATGGCCACTCCTCTCGCAACCGGGACACCCCCGGCCTCCACCGTTCCACACCCGGCCCGCACCGGCCCGCCGGGAGCGGCCGTCACGGGCCCCGGTCGGGGCCTCAGGCGGGGGCTGGGCCCCGGGCGGGGCCTCAGGCGGGGGCGGCGCTGCGGTCGAGGGCGGCGCGCCAGGCGGGGCTGTCGACGTAGTGGTTGTCGAAGCGCCCGGCGGAGGCGGCGATCGCGCCCGGGTCGGTCTCGCCGCGCATCACGCGGCCCAGCAGGCGCAGGTAGTCGAAGCGGTCCATGCCCGGGGTGAACACGAACAGGACGTCGGCCTCGGCGCCCGGGGCGGCGGCGAAGGCGTGCGGGGTGTGCGGCGGCACGGCGAGGAAGTCGCCCTCGCCCAGGATCGTGACCTCCTCGCCGACCAGCACCTGCAGCGAGCCGCCGATCACGAAGAACAGCTCCCACGCCCGGGTGTGGAAGTGCGCGGGGGCCCCGACGGCGCCCTTGGCGAAGGTGGAGCGGTAGCTGGTGAACCCGCCCTCGGTGTGCGCCGAGTCGGCGAGCAGGGTCATGGTGCTGCTCGGGTCGGCGCAGCTCTCGGCCTCGGCGTGGCGGGTCAGCACGGGGGCGGCGGTGGCGGTGTTGCTCGTCGTCGTCATGGGACCAGGCTAGGGCCGGAAAGACCCGCCATCAGGTGGCAATTGAATGCCATTTTCACGGGTCAATTTCCAGGCCGGCGGCCGCTGGCAGACCGGCAGACCGGCAGACCGGCAGACCGGCAGACCGGCCCGATGACGACGGACGATCTTCTGCGGCACCAGGACGAACGGCGGGCCGAGGCCGCGTCCGCCTGACCCGTCCGTCCGTGCTACTCCGCCGGGCCCGCCTCCCGTCAACGCGGACGGCGCGCGGCACCCGTTCGGGGGGCGGACGTGCGGCGCGGGCCGCTGTGCCCGTAGCGTCGTCGCTGCACACGGCGTAGGTCCTGTCCGGGGAGGGTGTCAGCGATGGCGGGAGTGCCGGTCATGAGGGGTGGGCGGCGGCCCTGGCGGGCCGCTGCGGCCCTGGCGGTGGCGGCGGCGCTGCTGACGGCGTCCGCCTGCGGCGCCTCCCCCGTGCCGGACGGCGCGGCCGACGACGCGGTCGCCGCCGCCGACGGGCGGCCGCTCGCGCTGGTCTACCGGGGCCCGGCGGCCTGCGAGGGCTGCCCGGAGGCGGCGCGGGAGCTGCTGGAGCGCGACGGCTTCGCGGTGCGCTACGTCGGGCCCGAGGAGCGGCTGCGCTTCGGCGCGGGCGTGCTGGCCGGCGCCGCGCTGTACGTGCAGCCGGGCGGCACCAACGGGCAGGAGGTGAGCACCGCGTGGGGCCTGCTGCAGCGCGACCCCGGCTTCTCGCCGGAGCTGGTGCGCGACTTCGTCCGGGGCGGCGGGCGCTACCTGGGCCTGTGCATGGGCGGCTACCTGGCCGGCGACCCGGGCTACGACCTCCTGCCGGGCGACTCCGGGCAGTACATCCACTCCCGGGGGGCGACCGTCACCGACGAGCAGGACCGCCTCGTCGACGTCGCCTGGCGCGGCCGCCCGCAGCGGATGTACTTCCAGGACGGCCCGTACTTCGACGTCGACGGCCCGGGCGTGGACGTCCTGGCCCGCTATTCCAACGGCCGCGCCGCCGCCGTCACCGCCCCCTACGGCGCCGGCCGGGTGGCGGTCAGCGGCCCGCACCCGGAGGCCCCCGCGGACTGGTACCGCGACTACCACCTGCCCGACGAGTCGAAGACCGGCCTGGGCCTGGGCGCCGACCTGCTGCACGACCTGATGGCGGCAGCCCCATCGTCCTGACGTTCCGTCAACTCGCCTGCGGGTGAGCTGCGGTGTCACGCCCGCTCGGCGGGTCCGGCAGGGAACTCGGCGCGCAGCCGGGTGCGGGTGCGCATCAGGATGCGGCCGAGCATGTTCCTGCCGGTGCCGGTGCGTCCGCGCCCCCAGTAGTGGTCGGTGCCGGTGTCCTCGACGAGTTCCTCGTCGCCGGTGGCGAGCAGGACGGCGCGGATGTCCGGGTGCTCCCGGAACTTGGCCGCCACCGCCCGGCGCATCACGTCGTCCTTGACGCGCTCCCAGTCGCGGCGCAGCGGTCCGGCCGGGTCGCGGCCCAGTTCGGCGGCGCGCAGCGGGGTGCGGGCGCGGCGGACGAGGTCGGCGTGGCGGGTGCCGGCGAACTTCTGGGCCTGGAAGTAGTGCTCGGAGGTGGGCCAGAGGTGTCCGTCGAGGTGGAGGGGGTGGGGGGAGAAGTTGGAGAAGCAGCCGTGCGGGGCTTCGTCGGCGCCGTAGAAGTAGATGGTCATCGGGGCCTCGTGGAGGGGTCGTTGGCGGGAGCCGTACGGTCGCAGGCGTGCGGCCGCGCCCGCAACCGGTTTTCGTCCGGTCGCGGGCGCGGGTTCGACGGGCCTCGGCGCGGCCTCGGCGCGGGCTCGGCGCGGGCTCGGCGCGGTTCACGTGGTGCTCCGTCAGCGGGACGGTGCGCAGCGGGAGCCCCCGGGGCCGGCCGGTGGCGCTACCGCCCGGCGGGGTGCAGGACGCGGTCGGCCACCAGGTCCGGCCGGTCGGTCGGCAGGGCGTGGCCGGCGCCGGGCACGATCTCCGTCCGGGCCGAGGGCACGAGGCGGCCGAGGCGCTCGGCGACCGCGTGCGCGTCGTGCATGGCGCTGCGCTCCCCGAGCAGGAACAGTGCGGGGACGTCCAGGCGGCGCAGTTCCTCGTCGGACAGGACCGGGGGCACCGGGAGCGCGCGGCGGAACCCCATCGACGCGCGCATCAGGGCCATCAGTTCGGTCTCCAGGATGGCACTGTTGCCGACCAGGCGGGCCAGCCGGGGGCGCAGCGCCCGCGGCGCGGTGGCGGCGAGGCCGCCGGCGATCACCCAGGCGTAGAACCGGGCGCCCATGTCGGCGAAGCCCGCCGGGTCCACCAGGGTGAGGGAGGCGACCCGCCCGGGGTGGTGGATCTGGTGGTGGAGCGCCAGCCAGCCGCCGTAGGAGCAGCCGACGACCTGGGCGTCCGTCACCTCCAGTGCGGCCAGGATTTCGTCCAGCCAGGCGGCCGCGTCCCGGCCGTCGGCGATCGGGGCGCTCTGCACGCTCGCGCCCGGTTCGCCGACCGTGTCGACGGCGATGACCGGGCGGTGGCGGGCCAGTGTGTCGATGTAGCGGTGCCACATCAGTGCGTTTCCGCCCGAGCCGGGCAGCAGCACGATCGGCTCGCCGTGCTGCGGGCCGGTCCGGTAGACGCGGGTGGTCCCGAACGCGGTCGGGAGGTCCAGCGCCGTCCGAGGCCCGGGCCACAGTTCCGTCAGGGCCCGCTCGTAGGCGGCGCGAAACCGGTCCCCGGCCTGGTCGTTCTTGAACTGGCTGATTCGCATGATACATGTGTATCACGGCATGATACGGGTGTACCAGGGAGGTCGTACATGAACGCGCGGGTCGATCACGAGGAACGCCGGCGGCAGATCGCCGAAGCGCTGCTGCGCATCGCCGACACCCAGGGGCTGCAGGCGGCCAGCATGCGGGCGGTCGCCACCGAGGCGGGCGTCTCCCTGCGGCTGGTGCAGTACTACTTCACGACCAAGGAGGGGCTGCTGCTGGACGCGCTGGAGCGGCTCGGCGCCCAGCTCCAGGCCCGCATGGCGGCGTGGATCACCGCGGCCGCCACCCCGTCCACGCCGCGCGGCCTGGTGACCGCGGTCCTGTCCAGCATCCTGCCCACCGACCCGGAGAGCCGCCGGATCACCCGCACCTACGCCGCCTACTACACGCTGGTGCTCAGCGATCCCGCACTGGTGGAGAAGCACGGAACGCCCCAGCCCGACCTGCTGGAGGGCTTCCTCGCCAAGCAGGTCCGCACGGCCCAGCAGGCCGGGCAGATCGACCCCGCCAGGGACCCGGAGATGACCGCCGCCGGGCTGCTGGCCATGGTCAACGGCCTCGGCTCCAGCGTGCTCGGCGGCCAGCGCACCGGCGACGCCGCGCTGGCGATCCTCACCCACCACCTGGACGAGTTGTTCCGCGGCCGTCCCCGCGGTGACGCCGCCCCGGACCTGCCGACCGCCTGACCTGTCGCCCCCGGACCGGCCGGCCTTCCCCCGCCGCCGGGGGTGGGCCGCCGTTCGGCCGGATCCCGTCCGGCCGCCCCGCAGGCGCCCTGTCCGCCCCGCCGCCGGTGCACGAGAATGTGCCGGTCCCGCGCGAGGGGCCGGCGAAAGCGGCCAACTCCCCTGCCGGGCAATCCTTTTCCGTTACCGAATGGGGAGGTTCACCGACCGTGTACAGGAGACTTCCGCAAGCCGTGCTGTCGGGTGTGCTGGTCGTGGCCTTCGCGGGAACGACCGCGTGGGCCACGACGACGGCGGGCACCGCCCCCGCGCCGGGCGTCGCCGCCGGGTGCGGGGCCGACGCGACCGCCCAGGGCCTGGCCAGTACCGCCCTCCCGAACACCCTGGTGGAGACGCCGCGCTCCGACGGGCGGACCGAACAGTTCCAGCAGTTCTACGACAGTTCGGCGGCCTCCCTCCTGCCCTTCGTCTGGCACCGCTCCCAGGACGCGCCCGGGGGCGCCTACGGCGGCTGGGAGCGCGTCAGCGCCACCCCCGTGGGCCCGAAGCTGTACCAGGTGAGCGCCGTCGAGAACAGCGCCGGCGCCCTGGAGGTGTTCTTCGCCTCCTACGGCGGCTTCTGCCACACCGTCCTGCCCGCGCCCGGCGACTCCTGGACCCCGACCGAGAACTTCGAGCTGTCACCACCGCCCTACCACGGCGGGCTCACGCTCTTCAGGGAACGCGACGGCCGGCTGCACGTCTTCGCCTCCGGCGCCGGCACGAACGCGGCCATGGAGGTGCGCAGCCAGGACGGCGACGCCCAGGACTCCTGGGGCCCGGTGCGGCAGCTGCCCAGGCTGCCGGACCCCAACGCGGGCCTGGGCGCGCCGACCTCGGTCGTCCAACTGCCGGACGGGCGGCTGCGGGTGACCGTCCGCGAGTGGAACCGCGACCGCTCGTGGCGGACCACCGAGGTGGACCGGTTCGTCTCCTGGGAGCCGTGGCAGCTCTGCGCGGACAGCACCTGCGCCTGACGGCCTGACGCCCGGGCGGCGGGCGGCGGGCGTCCGGGCCCGGGCGGGCGCTCCCGAGCGGGCGCTCGCCCGTCCGGGCGGGCTGCGCTGGCGGCCGGGTGGGGCCGCCGGTATGCCTGGGGGGACGGCGAGGCGGCGGAGAGGACGGCGGGGTGGGCGGCGCGGACGCGGACGGGAGCGGGGACCGGGACGGCGCGGGGACGCGGGCGCCGGGCAACCGGGCGGTGGTGCTGGGGGTGCTGGCCTCCACCGCGGTGGTGCTGCTCGCCCAGGCGGCGAGCGGCACCAGCGCCCGGCTGGTGCTGCTGCTGGTGTTCCTGCCGGCCCTGCTGGCGGGGCTGGGCACCGTCGCGCAGACGGTCGTGGTCTCGGTGTGGGTGGCCGGGGTCGTGGCGGTCAGCACGGTGCTGTTCCCGCCGTCCTCGCTGGCCGCCCGGGTGGGCACCCTGGTGGGCGTGGTCGGCGCCGAGGCGGCCGTGGTCGGGCTGTGCGCGCGGCGGGTGCGGCGCGAGCGGGAGCTGTTCCGGATGCGGCAGACCGCCGTCGCCCTGCAGCGCCAGCTGCTGCGCCCGCTGCCGGTGCTCACCCCCGACGTCCAGCTGTACGGGCTGTACCGGCCGGTGGAGGAGGACGCCCTGGTCGGCGGCGACCTGTACGACGTCGCCGACACCCCGTACGGCACCCGGGTGCTGGTGGGCGACGTGCAGGGCAAGGGCCTGCCGGCAATCGGCGCGGGCTTCGCGGTGCTGAGCGCCTTCCGGGAGGCGGCCTTCCGGGAGCCGGCGCTGACCGGCGTCGCGGACGCCCTGGAGGCGGCGGTGGAGCGGCACAACGCGTACGCGGTGCAGGGCGGCGAGAGCGAGCGCTTCGTCACCGCGACCGTGCTGGGCGTGGAGCGCGGCGCGGACGTGCAGGCCGTCAACTGCGGCCACCTCGCCCCCTACCTGCTGCACGGCGGCCGGGTCGAGGCCGTGCCGCTGCCGGCCGGGGTGCCGCTCGGGCTGGCGGAGCTGACCGACGAGGTGCGCACCGTCCGGTGGTTCGCGCTGCCCGAGGACGGCGTGCTGGTGCTGCTCACCGACGGGATCACCGAGGCCCAGGACGCCACCGGCGCGTTCTACCCCGTCGAGCGGGGCCTGGCCGCCCTCGCCACCGCCCCCGCCTCCCTGCTGCCCGAGGCCCTGGACCGCGAGGCCCGCCGCTGGAGCGGAGGCCGCAGCCGCGACGACGTCACGGCGCTGTCCCTGCGCCGCGCGCCCTGAGGCTGCCGAGGTTCCCCCGAGGCGCCCTCACCGCTTGAGGAACTCCAGCAGGTCGGCGTTGAAGCGCTCCTTGTCGCCGGGGACCATCGCGATGCCGTGCGAACCGTTCTCGTACACCTTCAGGACGGCGCCGGGGATGATCCGGGCGGCCCGGCGGGCGGTGGCCTCGACGGGGACGATCCGGTCGTCGTCACCGTGCACGATCAGGGTGGGGATGTCGAACCTGGCCAGGTCCTCGTGGAAGTCGGTGTAGCCGAAGGCGTCCACGCAGTCGACGCCGCCCTCGATGGTCTGGTGCATCGCCATGAACCAGAACGCGTCCCGGTTGCCCTGGGTGGCGCGGGAGCCGGGGCGGTCGGCGGAGAAGAAGTCGACGGAGGTGTCCTGCCAGAACTGGGAGCGCTCGGTGAGGATGCCGGCCTTGAGGTCGTCGAAGACGGTGCCGGGCACGCCGTGCGGGTTGTCGGGGCCCTGCAGCATGGACGGGGTGATCGCCGACAGCAGGACGGCGGAGCGGATCCGCCCGGTGCCGTGGCGGCCGATGTAGCGGGCGAGCTCGCCGCCACCCATGGAGTGGGCCACCAGGGTGACGTCGCGCAGGTCGAGCCCGGTGAGCAGGCTGTCGAGGTCGTCGGCGAAGGTGTCGAAGTCGTAGCCGCCGTAGACCGGGGCGGAACGGCCGTGGCCGCGCCGGTCGTGGGCGATGGCCCGCAGGCCGGCGTCCGCGACGGCCTTCAGCTGGTCCTGCCAGGCGTCGCCGTTGAGCGGCCAGCCGTGGATGAACACGACGGGGCGCCCGCCGCCCCAGTCCTGGTAGAAGATCTCGACGCCGTCGCGGGTCCTGGAGATGGGCATGCTCCTGCTCCTTCGGGTGGTGCGCCGGGGGTGGGGCGGCCTGCCGGGGTGACCTGCCCGGGGGCGGCCGGGCCGCAGGTTCATCCAACGGGAGGCGGGTGGGGCCCGCGCGGGAGCGGACGCGGTGCTACGCCGTTCGGGTGAGTTCGGGTGAGTTTCGGGTCGGGGCGGATGAGTGCGGGTGAGGACGAGGGCGGTTCAGCCGCTCTCGCGCAGGCGGGTGCCGAGGGCGTCGGGGGGCAGCAGGGGCGCCGGGTAGCCGGCCGGGGGCTCGGCGAGCTCCCAGGGGCGGTGGACGGCGCGGGCGGGCAGGTGGGCGAGCTCGGGGACCCAGCGGCGCACGTAGGCGCCGTCGGGGTCGTAGCGGTCGGCCTGACGCAGCGGGTTGAGGACGCGGTTGGGGCGGGTGTCGGTGCCGGTGCCGGCGGCCCACTGCCAGTTGAGCTGGTTGTTGGCGAGGTCGCCGTCGACGAGCAGGGCGAGGAAGTGGGCGGCGCCGGGGCGCCAGTGGTGGCGCAGGCTCTTGGTGAGGAAGGAGGCGGTGAGCAGGCGGGCCCGGTTGTGCATCCAGCCCTCGTGGGCGAGTTGGCGCAGGCCGGCGTCGACGATCGGGTAGCCGGTGCGGCCCTCGCGCCAGGCCTGGAGCTCGCGTTCGTCGTCGTACCAGCGGACGGGGCGGGGGCGGTAGTCGGCGTGGGCGGCGTCGGGGCGGGCGGCGAGGACCTGGTGGTGGAAGTCGCGCCAGGCGAGTTGGCGCACCAGCGCGGCCGCGCCGGGGGTGTCGGACTTCCCGGCGCGGTGGGCGAGCTCGGTGGCGGACAGGCAGCCGAAGTGCAGGTACGGCGAGAGGCGGGAGGTGGCGTCGGCGGCGAGGTCGTCGTGCAACTGCTCGTAGGCGTCCGGGTTCCAGGCGCGCAGGCGGCGGCGGGCGGCGCTCTCGCCGCCGGGGGCGCGGCCCGGGGAGGTGCCGGCGGGGGCGGCGGGCAGCGGGGCGCTCGCGGGGCCGTCGGGGGTGGCGAGGGTGCGCGGGGCGGGCAGGACGGTGCGCCGGGGGACCTGCTGCCAGGCGCGGTGGTAGGGGGTGAAGACGGCGTAGTGGTCGCGCCCGGCCGGGGTGACGAGGCCGGCGGGGACGATGGTGAGCGCGGCGTCGTGCAGGTGCAGGCGCTCGCCGAGGGCGCGGCGCAGGGCGTGTTCGCGGCGGGTGGCGAAGGCGGAGACGCCGGCGTTGGTGTGGACGGTGTCGGCTGCGCACTCGGCGGCCAGGCGGGCGGCCTGTTCGGCGGGGTCGCCGTGGCGCAGGACCAGGCGGGAGCCGGCGGCGCGCAGCGCCCGGTCGAGGTCGGCGAGGCTCTCGGCGAGGAAGGCCTGCCGGTTGGGGGCGGCGAAGCCGGCCCGGGCGATGGCCGGGTCGAGGACGAACAGGGGGACGACCTGGTCGGCGCGGGTGCGGGCGGCGTGCAGGGCGGGGTTGTCGTGCAGGCGCAGGTCCTGGGTGAACAGGACGACGGCGGTGCTCATCGGGGGCCTCGTGCGGTGGGGTGCGGGTGGCGATGGGGGTGGGGGTGTCAGGCGGGTCGGGCGGCGGGTCGGGCGCGTTCGGTGATGTTGCGGGCCATGGCGCCGAACACCAGGGCGTGGAAGGGCGCCACCGACCACCAGTAGAGGTGGCCGGCCAGTCCGTGCGGGTGGAACAGCGCCCGCTGCTGGTACAGCGCGCCGCCGTCGCCGTCGGGCGTCACGCGCAGTTCGAGCCAGGCCAGGCCCGGCAGGCGCATCTCGGCGCGCAGCCGCAGCAGGTGTCCGGGTTCGATCTCCTCGACCCGCCAGAAGTCGAGCGCGTCGCCGACCCGCAGCCGGTGGCGGTCGCGGCGGCCCCGGCGCAGGCCGACGCCGCCGGCCAGGCGGTCCAGGCGGCCCCGCAGGGCCCAGGCCAGCGGCAGGGAGTACCAGCCGTTCTCGCCGCCGACGCCCTCCACCACCCGCCACAGCGCGGCCGGGTCGGCGGCCACCCGGCGCCGGCGCAGGTCCTGGTAGAGGCTGCCGCCGGCCCAGTCGGGGTCGGTGGGCAGCGGGTCGCTGGGCGCGCCGGGCAGGGAGGCGGAGGACCAGCGGGTGGAGACCTGGGCGTCGCGGATGCGCCGCAGGGCCAGTTCCACGGCCCGGTCGAAGCCGGTCAGGCCCTCGGGCGGGTCGGGGATCCAGCGGGCGATGTCGTGTTCGCGGCACACCACCTCGTGGCGCAGCGACTCCACCAGCGGGCGGGCGAGCGAGCCCGGTACGGGGGTGACCAGGCCCACCCAGTGGCTGGACAGGCGCGGGGAGAGCACCGGCACCGGCACGATCAGGCGCCGGGGCAGGTCGGCGACCTCGGCGTAGTGGCGCATCATCAGCCGGTAGGTGAGCACGTCGGGCCCGCCGATGTCGAAGGTGCGGTCGACCCCGGGGGGCAGGGCGGCGGCGCCGACCAGGTAGCGCAGCACGTCGCGTACGGCGATCGGCTGGATGCGGGTGTCGACCCAGCGGGGGGTGACCATCGCCGGGAGCCGTTCGGTCAGGTGGCGCAGCATCTCGAAGGAGGCCGAGCCGGAGCCGATGATCACCGCGGCCCGCAGTTCGGCGGTGGGGACGCCGCCCGTGCGCAGGGCGCGGCCCACTTCGGCGCGCGAGCGCAGGTGGGCCGACAGGTGCGGTTCGGGGACGCCTGCGGGCAGCAGTCCGCCGAGGTAGACGATGCGCCGGGTGCCGGCGGCGGCGGCCGCCTCGGCGAAGGCCTCGGCGGCCTGCCGGTCCCGGGTCTCGAAGCCGGGCCCGGTGCCCAGGGAGTGGACCAGGTAGTAGGCGGCGTCGATGCCGTCGAAGGCCGCGGGCAGGGTCTCGGGGCGGGTGACGTCGCCGGTGACGGCCTCCACGTCGGCCCGCCAGGGCTGGTCCCGCAGCCGGAGCGGGTCGCGGACCAGGCAGCGCACCCGGTACCCGGCGGCGAGCAGTTCGGGCACCAGGCGCCCGCCGATGTAGCCGGTGGCGCCGGTGACCAGGCAGTGCGGGCGCGTCCGGGTCGGCTCGTCCACCTGCGGCTCCTCTCGTGCGGGCGGCTGCGCCCCCCGTACCCCGCCAGGCGCGGGGGGCGCTGCCGGGGTGTTCGGAGCGGACGCGGCCGGGGATTGGACGGGGCCGGGGATTCGAGTCTTCCAGGGGTCTCCTGCGGGCGCCCGTGCGGGCGCGGGGCCAGGAATCCGGGCGTGCGCGAGGCCGGGAATCCGGTGTCCTGCGAGGGGGCCGGGAATCCGGTGTCCTGCGAGGGGGCCGGGAATCCGGTGTCCTTCGCGGGCAATCCGCGCCGGGTGCAGCTTCGAACGCCTGACGTCGCCGTGTTCCGTCGGCCCGGCCGGGTGTCCGCCCGGCCGGGATTACCTGGAGGTCGTGCCATGCCCACCGTCCACTGGCCGGGGCCGTCGCCCGTGTGTCGCGAGCGCGAGGCGGCCGGATGAGCACGGTCGTTCACCTGTCCGGGCCGGGGCGTCCGGGCACCGACCTCAAGGAGCTGCTGAGCAGGACCGCGCTCGGCGACCGGGAGGCGTTCGGCCGGCTGTACGACGCGGTGGCGGGCCCGGTGCTGGGGCTGGTCCGCCGGGTGCTGCGGGATCCGGCGCAGTCCGAGGAGGTCGCGCAGGAGGTGATGCTGGAGGTGTGGCGCACCTGCGCCCGCTACCGGCCCGAGCGCGGGGAGGTGCTGGCGTGGGTGCTGACCATCGCCCACCGCCGCGCCGTGGACCGGGTGCGGGCGGCGCAGGCGGCCGCCGACCGCGACCAGCGGGCCGCCGCCGCCTCGCACGTGCCGGCGTTCGACGAGGTCGCCGAGCAGGTCGAGGGGCGGCTGGAACGCGAGCAGGTGCGGCGCTGCCTGAAGGGGCTGACCGAGTTGCAGCGGGAGTCGATCACGCTGGCCTACTACCGCGGGTACACCTACCCGCAGGTCGCCGAACTGCTCGGCACCCCGCTGGGCACCGTCAAGACCCGGATGCGCGACGCGCTGATCCGGCTGCGCGACTGCCTGGGAGTGGGAGCATGAGCGGCGCCGACCTGCACACGCTGACCGGCGCCTACGCCGCGCACGCCCTCGACGCGGACGAGCGCGCGCAGTTCGAACGCCATCTGGCGCAGTGTCCGGCCTGCGCCCGGGAGGTGGCCGAGTTCACGGCGACGCTGGCCAGGCTTGGCGCCGCGCAGGCCGTCGCGGTGCCCGGAGAGTTGAAGTCGCGGGTGATGGGCGCGCTGGACACCGTCCGGCAGGAGGCCCCGCGCGCCGCGGCCGGGCCCGACGGCGCCCGGCGCCCCGGGCGGTCCGCCCGCGGCTGGCCGCGGCTGGCGCTGGCGGCCTGTCTGGCGGCGGCCGCGGCCCTCGGCGGCGTGGCCGTCCAGCAGCACCGGGAGGCGGACCGGGCCAGGGCCCTCGCCGCCGCGCTGCAGCGGCACCAGGACCAGGTCACCGGGCTGCTGGCGGCACCCGACGCCCGGCGGGCGAGCGGCCCGGCGGCCGGCGGCACCGGCAGCGGGGCGGTGGTCTGGTCGCACGGCCGGGGCCGGGCCGTCCTCCTGGCCTCCGGCCTGCCCGCCCCGGCGGACGGCACGGCGTACGAGCTGTGGTTCGACGACGGCGCCGCGATGCGCCCGGCGGGGCTGATGCCCCGGGGCGACGGCGCGTTCCTGCTGGACGGACCCCTGGACGGTGCGCGCGGCATCGGCGTCACGGTGGAGCCCTCGGCCGGCTCCGCGCACCCCACGGGGGCGCCGGTCCTGCTGATCCCGTTCACCTGAGCGGCCGAACCGGGTCGGGCCTCCCGGCGGTCCGGCCCGTTCCGCAGCCCGTCCGCGGCCCTCAGCCCTGGCCGGGAGGTGTCACCCGGCCAGAGCAATGTCACCCGATCGGGGGGTATCCGGACTCGCACCCATCCGGTGGAGCCGGACCGCCGAATGAGGACCGTGACCGATGAGACGAGCAGCAGCCCGCCGGGCGCCCTCCCCCGAGCACGCACCCGTGCCGCCGGGCCGGCCGTCGCGGCGCTGTGCGGGCTGGCGGCCGCCGCCGCGGCCGTGGGAGCCGGCGAGGCGGCGGCGGCGTTCACCCGCCCCCAGGCCTCACCGGTGGTGGCGATCGGCTCGGCGGCGATCGACCTCGCACCCACCGCCGTCAAGGCGTGGGCGGTCCAGCGGTTCGGCACCGGCGACAAGACGGTCCTGCTGGGCGGGATCTACACCGTCATGGGCCTCGCGGCCGCGGCCCTCGGCGTGCTGGCCGGACGCCGTCGCGGCGCGGCCGCCGCCCTGTTCGCGGCCTTCGGCGGCCTCGGTGCCTGGGCAGCGCTGGCCCGCCCGCAGGCCGTCCCCACCGACCTGCTGCCCTCCGCCGCCGCGGCGGGCGGCGCGGTCGCCGTGCTGTGGTGGCTGACCGGACCCGCCCTCTCCCTTGGCCCGTTCCTTGGCCCTTTCCTTGGCCCCTCCCGGCGCTCGGGCGCGGTCCGGCCGGCCGGGCCCGAGCGGCGGCGCGTCCTGGCGGCCGGCGCCACGATCGGCGCGGCCGCCGCCCTCGGCACGGCCGGACGCGTCCTGTCCGACCGGCGCGGCGACGTCAGCGCGGCCCGCGCCGCCGTCCGCCTGCCGCCGCCGCTGCGCCCGGCGCCACCGCTGCCGCGCGCTGTCGGCGCCACGGTCCCCGGCCTGCCCCCGTTCATCACCCCCACCGCCGACTTCTACCGCGTCGACACCGCCCTGACCCTGCCGCGCATCGACCCGCGCGCCTGGTCGCTGCGGCTGCACGGCATGGTCGACCGCCCGCTGGTGATCGGCTTCGACGACCTGCTCGCCCTCGGGCTGGAGGAGCTGGACCACACCCTGTCCTGCGTCTCCAACGAGGTCGGCGGCCCCTACGCGGGCACCACCCGCTGGCTTGGCGCCTCGCTGCCCGCCCTGCTGCGCCGCGCCGGCGTCCGCTCCGGCGCCGAGCAGCTCGTCGGCCGCTCGCAGGACGGCATGACGATCGGCACCCCGGTCGAGACGCTCCTCGACGGGCGCCGGGCGCTGCTCGCGGTGGCGATGAACGGCGAGGCGCTGCCCGTCGAACACGGCTTCCCCTGCCGCACGGTGGTGCCCGGCCTCTACGGCTACACCTCGGCCACCAAGTGGCTCGTCGACCTGGAGGTGACCACCTTCGCCGCCCGCGACCCGTACTGGGTGCGGCGCGGCTGGGACCGCACCGGCGAGGTCCGCACCGCCTCACGGATCGACGTGCCCGCGCCGTTCGCCCGCGTGCCGCCCGGCGACGTGACGGTGGCCGGCACCGCCTGGGCCACCCACCGCGGCATCGCCGCCGTCGAGGTGCGCGTCGACGGCGGGCCCTGGCGGCAGGCCGAACTGGCCGCCGACGCCGGGCCCGACCTGTGGCGCCAGTGGACCCGCACCTGGACCGGCGCCGCCCCCGGGACCCACCGCCTCGAGGCCCGCGCCACCGACGGCACCGGGGCCGTCCAGCCCGCCACCCGCACACCCCCCTACCCCTCGGGCGCGACGGGCTGGCACAGCGTCGTCGTCACCGTCACCTGACCCCACCTCACGACCTCCCCACCCCTTCGGCATCCGGGATCCGCCCGATGCCCCCTGACAGGAGAATCCGTCCATGAACACGACCGTCCTGGTCCGCAAGCCCTTCGCCGCCGTCCTCGCCGCCGGCCTGCTGGCCGCCTCCCTGAGCGCGTGCAGCAGCAGCAGCGGCGGCGACGCGAAGTCCTCGGACACGGCCAAGAGCACCACCGCGGCCGCCGCGCCCCAGGCTTCCAGCGCCCAGGCTTCCGGTGCCCAGGCCGCCGAGCAGGTGACGTCCGGGCAGCCGTTCGGCACCGCGTGCGCGGCCGTCCCCACGAACGGGGCGGGCAGCTTCACCGGCATGGCCAAGGACCCGGTCGCCACCGCCGCCTCCAACAACCCGCTGCTGTCCACCCTCGTCACCGCCGTCAAGCAGGCCGGCCTGGTGGACACCCTCAACTCCGCGAAGAACATCACCGTCTTCGCCCCCACCAACGACGCCTTCGCCAAGCTCCCGAAGAAGGACCTCGACGCCGTCCTCGCCGACAAGGACAAGCTCACCAAGATCCTCACCTACCACGTCGTCCCCCAGCGCCTGGCTCCCGCGGCACTCGCCGGCGGGCACAAGACCCTGGCCGCCGACGACCTCACCGTGACCGGCGCCGCCCCGGACTTCACCGTCAACTCCGCCGCCAAGGTGCTGTGCGGCGACATCCAGACCGCCAACGCCACCGTCTACATCGTCGACACCGTCCTGATGCCCGCCTCCTGACCCGGCATCAGCCCATGAACCGCGGCCCCCGACGAACAACCCCCCGGTAGCCGGGGGCCGCACCCCCCACCTCCCCCGCCCGCTTGCCCGCTTGCCCGGCGACCGAATATGTAGACCGACCGACATATTCTTCCCGCGTCTCGCAGGCTCGTCCGTGCACAGGAAGTCGGACCCGCCGACTTCCTGTGCACGGTGGCATGGCGGCGCTTCTGCCCCCACCAGGGAAATATGTAGACCGACCGGCATATTTCTCCTGCGCCACAGTTCCGGCCGCGGGGGGGGGGGGCGGGGGCGGCGGGGGGGGCGCGGCCGCCCCCCCCCCCCAACCCGCGCCCCCCCCCCCCCCCCCGCCGGCCGCCCGGCGGTGTGGCAGGGCCAATAT
>NZ_JBHXML010000051.1:23546-25158 GCF_042720345.1 Kitasatospora sp. NPDC058478
GGGGGGGTCTTCCCCCCCCACCTTTAAATTTTTCCCCCCCCCGGTATTTTTCCCCGGCCCCCACTGGCCGGGCCCGGCTTTTGGGGGCCTGGGCCCCATCCCCCCCCGCGCCGAACCGCTCCCACTTCCCGGCTCCCCGCCCGCCCACTGTGCGCGCAGCCGAATATGTAGACCGACCGATATATTTTTCCGCTCTCAGGACTCCGTTCGCAGGCCTCGTCGCGCGGCAAGGCCGAGGGTGAGCCGCCCCGCGCAGGAAGTCGGGCAGGCCGACTTCCTGTGCGCACTGCGGGCACGATCGAATCTGTAGACCGGTCGGTATATTCACTCCGGAGCCAGCAGCGCGAGCCTGCGGGCAAGGCTGTACGGCGCACGTGTCGCGGTTCCGCAGGGCGAGGGTTCAGCGCAGCAGGTGCTCCAGCTGGTCGAGAGCGGTGGGCAGGTCGCGGGGGCGCAGGGCGCCCGGGGGGCGGCGGGGGCCGGTCCAGCCGGGGCCGGCGGTCAGGACGACGGGACGGGTGCGGGCACCGTGGGGGCCCCAGGCGGTCTCGGCGACACGGCGGGCCAGGGCCCGGTCGGCGGTGCGGGCGACCTGGGACCAGAGCAGGACGGCGGGCGGGCCGGTGCGGCGGACCGCTTCCAACAGGGCTTCGGTCGGCAGGGCCGGGCCGAACATCCGAAACGGCAGGCCCCGTTCGGCCAGTCCCGCGGCCAGCGCCTCCAGCGGCAGGGCATGCAGTTCGGCGGGCATGCCCGCGAGCAGGACGGCCGGACCCTGCGGCGGCTCGACCCGGTCGGCGGCGCGGCGCAGAGCGGCGGCGACGTGCCAGGACAGCAGGTGCTCGACCTCGACATAGCGCTCGCCCTCGGCGGCCCACTTGCGGCCGGCGGCGCGCAGGGCGGGCATCATCACCTCGGTCCAGGCGGCGACCGGGCCGAGGGTGTCGACGCTGTGTCGCAGGATCCGGGCGAGCTCGGGGGCGTCGAGGCGAACGGCCGCGCGGGCCAGCCCCCGGCATTCGGGGCGGACGGTGCCGACGGGCAGGGCGTTCCCGCCACCGGGGGCCGGCCCACCGGCAGGCGGCCCCGGCGGCTCGGACGGTCCGGACACCTCGGACGTCTCTGGCGGCCCGGACGTCTCTGGCGGCCCGGACGGCCCGGACGGTCCTGGAGCCTCGGCGGCGAGGGCGAGGCGGGCGGCCTCGGCCGGGGTGACGCCGCGGGCGGTCAGGCGGCACATCTCCGCCAGGACGGCAACGTCCCGCGGGCTCCACTGGCGGTGGCGCCCGGGGTCACGCTGGGCGGGACCGATGCCGTAGCGGCGTTCCCAGGAGCGGACGGTGGTCGGGGAGACGCCGAGCATGCGGGCGAGGGCACCGGTGGTCAGGCTGGCCTGGGCCGGCGGCCGGCCGGCGGAGGCAGACACGGGGACGGGGACCGGGACGGGCACATGCGTGAGCCTATGCGGGGCGGGCCGGGGCAGCGGGCGTCGCGGATGCGGGGCAGCGCAGCAGGGCTCGCTCCGCGGAAGCCATCGGTGTGCGCAGGAAGTCGGACCCGTCGACTTCCTGCGCCCACCCCCACCGCACGCCCGGGGGGTATATGTAGTTGG
>NZ_JBHXML010000051.1:25166-73299 GCF_042720345.1 Kitasatospora sp. NPDC058478
GTGGGGGGGGGGGGGGGGGGGGGGGGGGGGGGGGCCCCCGGGGGGGCCCGGCGGGCGCGCGCGTGGGGGGGGGCTTGTCGCCCCCCCCCCCCGCCCCCCCCCCCCCCACCGCAGCTGCCGACCTGGAGGGAATATGTAGGTCGGTCTACAGATTTGCCCCCCGGCGCGCCGAGAACCCCGGCAGGGCAGGCCCAGGCACAGAACCATCCCGCCACCGCGCGCAGGAAGTCGGACCCGTCGACTTCCTGTGCGCACCACGACCGCAGGTCCGGGGAGAATATGTAGGTCGGTCTACAGATTCGGTAGGCAGGTGCGGGCTCGGGGCTGTGCCGGGTGGGGCGGGGGGTCGGCGAGTTGGGTGCGCAGGCGTAGCAGGGCGTCGCGGATGCGGGTCTTGACGGTGCCGAGGGGGGCCCCGAGGGCTTCGGCGGCCTGGGCTTGGGTGCGACCGCCGTAGTAGACCAGCAGCAGGCATTCGCGCTGGATGTCGCTGAGGGTGGCCAGGGCGCGGCGGACCCGTTCGCGTTCCCGGCCGCGGTCCAGGTCGCGTTCGACCTGGTCGGCGACCTCGTCGAAGACCGGGGTGTAGGCGCGCAGGGCTGCGGTGCGGTCGCGGTCGGCGGTGGCCTGGGCGGAACGGACCCGGTCGACGGCGCGCCGGTGGGCGAGGGTGAGCATCCAGGGCAGGACCTCGCCGCGTTCGGGGCGGTAGCGCGCCGCCTCCCGCCACACCTGTAGGAACACCTCCTGGGTGACCTCCTCGGCCTGGGCGTGGTCGCGCAGCACCCGCAGCACGAGGCCCAGGACGGTTCCGGCGGTGGCGGCGTACAGCTCCTCGAAGGCCCGCTCGTCGCCGCCGGAAACGCGTGCCGCCAGGGCGCGCAGCCCGGCCTGCCCGCCGTCGCCCGGGGGTTCACTGCCGGGGGGTTCGGTGCCGGGAGTTTTGTCTGCCGGGGGCCGGGTGGCCGGCCGGTCGATCAGTGCGTGCACACTGCGACCGTCTCGGAGCGGCCATCGCCCGGGCTACTCGCATCGTTTGCGCATCGTTGTGCCCGCGCGCCCCCGGGCTGCCTCGGGTCCCGGCCCGTTCGACCCGTTCGGCCTCGAAGCGTTGTGAGCCGCGTCACTTTCGCGGTGGCGGTGCAGCAGGGCGGCGCCGGGGGCCGTCATGGGGGCGAAGGCGACGGCGGAAGAGTGAGAAGAGTGAAGAGAGCGAGGGCAGCGGGTGAGGCTGCGCAGGGCCAGTCCCGGGATCGACTTCGTCGAGTTCGTACAGCAGCGTTCGGGCGCGCTGTTCCGGACGGCGTACGTGCTCACCGGGGACGCACACACCGCGGAGGACCTCGTCCAGGAGGCGCTGGAACGGTCCTGCCGCAACTGGCGGCGGGTGGCGGCCGCGGAGGCGCCCGAGGCGTACGTGCGCCGGATCCTGGTGAACCTGGTCAACGACCGCTGGCGGCGGCTGAGCCGCTCCGGTGAGCGGCCCGGCGCGGCGCCCGGCGCCGAGCACGCCGACCCGCGCGACGCCTACCGGTCGGTGGAGTTGCGCGCGGAGCTCGTCACGGCGCTGCACACGCTGCCGATGGGGATGCGCACCGTGGTCGTCCTGTACTACCTCCACGACCTGGGGGACCAGGAGATCGCGCAGACGCTGGACATCTCCCCCGGCGCCGTGCGCTCCCAACTCGCCCGCGGCCTCGCGAAACTGCGGTCCGCACTGCCCCGGCAGGACGTCCCGTCCGCGCCGCCGACCTCGCGCGGAGGTGCGTGATGACCCGCTTCCCGTCCCACGATCCCGACCACCCCTCCCACGACCCCGGCTCCGACCCCGACCCCGGCCTCGACCCCGACTTCGACTTCGACTTCGACAAGGAACTCCTCGCCGCCATGACCGCATTCGCCGACAACACCCCGGCCCCCGTCATCGACGCCCTCGCCATCCGGCGCACGGTGCGCCGTCGCACCGTGCTCAGCGGCGCGGCGGCGGCGGCCGCGGTGGTCGCCATCGGCACGGGTGCGGCACTGCTCGCGCCGGGTTCGGGTCCGTCGCCCTCCGGCGGCCTGCCCGCGGGCCCCGCGAACGCCTCGGCGCCGATGTCCTCCGGCACGCCCTCCCCCGCCGGGTCCGCTCCCGCGCCCGGGCCCTCGATGGCCTTCGGCACCCCCACGCCGCCGCCGATGCAGCCGACCGACGGGGTGCAGGTGAGTGTGCCGCCGGTCGCCAATCTGGCCAAGGACGCGGCCATCAGGGCGCTGGAGACGGCGGAACTGCGCTACGAGGTGCACGAGTTCACCGACTGGAACGTGCCCGCCGGGTCGGTCATCAACTCCGTGCCGCAGGCCGGCCACACCGTACCTGCGCACTCGACGGTCCAGGTGTTCGTCTCCAAGGGCAGGCCGGGCCGATGACCGGCACTGTCGCGTCCAACGCCGCTACGCAAGCTGCGAGTTGACGATATCCTCCGGCCTCCCGCCACACGGGCGGCGAAGCGGCCGGGCAAGGCCGTGCGCAGCAGGGTGGGCGGGCCGTGGACTGGGCCGTGGACTGGGCCGGCCGGGTGAGGAGCGACGCGGTGGCGGCCCCCTGCCCCGGCCCCCCTGCTGCGGGCCCCACCTGCGGCGATCTAGGGTGCAGGCATGATCTCCTCACCGATATCCGGCCCCGACCAGGCGATGCAGGTGCTGATGGAGGGCAATGCCCGTTTCGTCGCGGGCAGCCCGGAGCACCCCAACCAGGACGCCGGGCGCAGGGCCGCCCTCGCGCCGGCGCAGCGGCCCTTCGCGGTGCTGTTCGGCTGTTCGGACTCCCGGCTGGCGGCCGAGATCATCTTCGACCGGGGGCTGGGCGACCTGTTCGTGGTGCGGACGGCCGGGCACGTCACCGGGGCGGAGGCGCTGGGCAGCATCGAGTACGGGGTGAGTGTGCTGGAGTGCCCGCTGGTGGTGGTACTGGGGCACGACTCGTGCGGCGCGGTGGGCGCGGCGATCGAGGCGCTGGACCAGGGGCGGCTGCCGGGCGGCTTCGTGCGGGACGTGGTGGAGCGGGTCACCCCGAGCGTGGTGTCGGCCCGGGCCGCGGGCATCGAGGACCCGGACGGGATCGTCGACGAGCACATCCGCCAGACCGTGGACCTGCTGCTGGAGCGTTCCCAGCTGCTGGCCGCCAAGGTGGCCGAGGGCGCGGCGGCCGTCGTGGGCCTGTCCTACCGGCTGCGCGACGGCCAGGCCCGTACGGTGGCCGCTCGCGGTGCGGTCAGCGCCGCGTTCTGACCGTCGGCCCGTACGGGTGCTGAACCGGCCCGTACGGCCGAACCGGCGCGTAGGGCCGGCCAACGTAGGGCCGCCCCGCGTACAGGGCCGTCCGCCGGGGCCGGGAACGCCGTGTCCGATCACCGCCAGCGCCCGCACCCGGGCGGGGGCAGAGTCGGAGGCCGGCAACGGTTTCCCACCCAAGGACGGCATTCCCGTGCACAAGGCCACCGATCTCAAGGTCCTCTACTTCGGCACCCCGGTGGTGCTGATCAGCTCGCGCAACGAGGACGGCGGCGCCAACCTGGCGCCGATGTCCTCGGCGTGGTGGCTGGGGCAGTCCTGCGTGCTGGGCCTCGGCAACACCGCCCAGACGGCCGTCAACCTGCGGCGCGAGGGCGAGTGCGTGCTCAACCTGCCCTCCTCCGGGCAGGTCGACGCCGTCGACGCCCTCGCGCTGCTGACCGCCAACCCGGATCTGACCGAGCGCCGGCGCCAGCAGGGCTACCGCTTCGAGCGGGGCAAGTTCGCCGCCGCCGGGCTCACCGAGCAGCCGTCGGAGCTGGTGCGGGCGCCGCGCGTCGCCGAGTGCCCGGTCCAGTTGGAGTGCCGGTTGGAGGCGGCCACGCCGCTGGCGGGCAACCCGCAGTGCACCGCTTTCGAGGTCACCGTGGTGCGCGCGCACGTGGAGGAGCGCCTGATCGTGCCCGGCACGGACCACTACGTGGACCCGCTCGGCTGGGATCCGCTGATCATGAAGTTCTGCGAGTTCTTCGGCGACGGGCGCCGGCTCGCCCCTTCCCGCCTCGCCGAGGGCTGGCAGATGCCGGGCCGTCTGCCCGCCGGCGTCCGGGCCTGACGCCCCGCCGCAGGTCCGCGAGCCCCGCCGCCCGCCCGGCCGTCTGGCTTCCCGGCCGTCTGGCTTCCCGACCGCCCGACCGCCTAGTCGCCCGCCGCGGCGGGCACCAGGTCGTGGAGCAGGAAGTGGAGCTCGGTGTCGTCCGTCGACTCCGCCCACAGCCCGTCGGCGTCGAGCACCGAGGCCGCGACCACCCGCGCCTCGGCGACGAGTTCGGGGTGGGAGTCGAAGCCCGGCCACGGCAGGACGGGGAAGTCGTTGTCCTCGCCGAAGCGCCGTACCTGTTCGATGTCGCCCAGGACGGCGGGCGGCAGCGACTCGTTCGCCCAGGACCACAGCCAGGTCTGCCGGGCGAGGCTGACGCTGCCGATCATCGTGAGCCGGCCGGTGAGGAACACCTCGCTCTTGCGCGACCACTTCCTCTTGCGCGACCAGGTGATCCGCGCGTCGTCCATCGACCAGTGGTACTGCACGTCGCCTGACAGTCCGAAGCGCTCGACCGTGAGGGCCTGCCGCGCGCGGGCACGTTCGCGGGCCGCGATCACGACGCCCTCCCACCGGGAGTGGTCGTGCTTCGAGTGGTCGTCCACCGTGCCTCCTCGTACGGAACTGCCGGCAAGATCATCCCATCCGGCCTGCTGCTCCGTCCGGGCCCGTCGGCCCCACCCCGGCGTGATCCGGAAGAGAGCCCCTACGCGCTGGCGCCGCAGGAGTCGCAGATGCGGGTGGCGGGCAGTTGGAGGAAGCAGGAGGGGCAGATCGCCGGGGGGCGGGGCGGGGTGGCGGCGGCCGCCTTGCGGTTGACGGCCGCTTGCAGGCGCGGGGCCAGGGCGGGGGTGCCGCCGTCGGCGGGCAGTTGGGCGCCGAAGTGCCGGTAGCAGGCGAGGCGGGCGGCGGCGGCGTGGTGTTCGCGGTCCATGTCCGCTGCGAGCGGCGGCTGTCCGGCCACGGCCAGTACTTCCTGGTAGCCGACGCCGACCATGCCGTCGGTGGAGTGGACCACCAGTGCGGTCAGCGGCGGGTCCCCGCGGCGGTGTGCCTCGCGCACCACCAGGGCCAGGACTTTGCCGATCCAGGTGCGCTGGTGCACCCGGGTGCGCACGCCGGCCGCCTCCTGCACGGTCTCGGCCAGTTCGGAGTAGGTGATCACCGCGTGGTAGCGGCGGGCCACGTCCACCAGGGCCGGGTAGGCGGCCCTGGTCCAGGCGACCTGGGCCTGGGTTGAGCTGACCGCCGAACCGTCCGCGACCCGCCAGTAGCCGCGCTGTTGCTGTTCCATTCGACCGCCCCTGAAACCTCGTCCGCCGGCCCCCGCCGGGAGCGAGGCTACCCCGCCCTCCGGCGCCTCGGGCCGCCGGGGGCTTGACTTCAAGTGCTGTTGAAGTCGTCGAATGGGTCCCGACCGCAGCCGTACGGGCATCGCGGTCGATGCCCCGCCCGTACGGAACGACCCGGGTCCGGGGCCGCCTGCTTCCCGATCGTGCCGCAGGCGGCCCCGGCCCCGTCGTCGTCCGCCGGCCCACCACCCGCCACGGAGCGCAGGCGGGCGTCACCAGCAGGCCGGGGGCCGGGCGTCACCGGCAGAGCCGCACGGCGGGCTCAGGCCGCCGCTTCGGCGAGGGTGTGGGCGACGAGGGCGTTGGCGTGGCCGTGGCCGAGGCCGTGCTCGGTCTTGAGCCAGGCGACGAGCTCCATGTGCTTGCCGAGCGGGGAGGCCCGGATGAGGTCCTTCCACTCGGCGACGGGTCGGCCGTACTTCTTCTCGATGGACGGGAAGTAGCTGGCGGGGCCCTTGGCGGGGGTGGCGGTCATGGTCGGTACGCCCTTTCGGGAACGGATGCGGTCGCGGTCTACCCAGGTAGGACCGCGACCGCATCGTCAACTCATCGCCCGGCCAAAGTGATCTGCGTCATACTCCGACCTTGCGCTTGGCCCGCCGCCCGGCGACGGGGGCGAGGGCGGGGTCGGCGTTCCAGGCGGCGACGGGGTTGCCGAGCCAGCGGGTGGTGCCGGGGACGTTCTCGCCGCGCATGACCAGGGAGGCGGGGCCGACGGTGGTGCCGGCGCCGAGGGAGGAGTTGAGCAGGACGATGGAGTGCGGGCCGGTGGTGGAGCCGGGGCCGAGGTGGACGGGGCCCAGGCGCATGACCCGGTCGTGGAAGAGGTGGGTCTGCAGGACGGTGCCGCGGTTGACGCTGGCGCCGGCCTCGACGGTGACGAGGTCGCTCTCGGGCAGCCAGTGGGTCTCGCACCACACGCCGCGCCCGATGTGGGCGCCGAGGCTGCGCAGCCAGGCGTTGAGGTAGGGCGTGCCGGTGATGCTGGAGCCGCCGAAGGGCATGGCGAGTTCCTCGACGAAGCTGTCGTAGAGCTCGTTGCGCCACACGAAGGTGGACCACAGGGGGTGTTCGGCGACGCGGAAGCGTCCGACGAGGAGCCACTTGGCGGCGGTGGTGACCAGGCAGGCGATGAGGGCGGCGCCGATGAGGACGAGGCCGGCGGCGGCGAGGGCGCGCGGCAGGCCGTAGTCGTCGCGCAGTTCCTGGAGGGTGGCGAGGACGAGGTCGCCGAGGAGGGCGGCGAGGACGATGGGCAGCAGGCGGCACAGTTCGACGCCGGCGCGGGCCCACATCAGGCGCCGGGGCGGGTTGTAGGTGCGGGCGTCGCCGCCGGCGGCCGCGACGCGCGGCAGGGCGAAGGCGGGGCGGCCGAGCCAGGAGGAGCCTTCGGGGGCGTTGACGGGGGTGTCGGACAGGACGCCGACGAGGGAGTTGTCGGGCAGTCGGCGGCCGGGGCCGACGATGCCGGAGTTGCCGACGAAGGAGCGGCGCCCGACGTGCGAGGGGCCGATGTGCAGCCAGCCGCCGCGCAGTTCGTAGGGAGCGACGAGGGTGTCGTCGGCGAGGAAGGCGCCGTCGTCGACACGCATCAGGCCGGGCAGGGCGAGGACGGTGGAGGCTTCGACGCGGCGGCCGACCTTGGCGCCGAGCAGGCGCAGCCACACCGGGGTGAAGAGGCTGGCGTAGAAGGGGAAGAGGGTGCGCCGGGCGGTGTCGCTGAGCCGGGTGACGGCCCAGGCGCAGTAGGCGACGCGGCCGTGGGCTGGGTGGAAGCCGGGGCGCAGCGGGATGGACAGGAGGCGGACCATGATCGCTATCAGCGTGGCGTGGCACACCAGGGTGAGGGCGGCCAGCGGGATGGTGGCGGGCAGGAGTTGGAGGAGGGCCGCGGTGAGGGTGCGGTCGGTGTCGACCATCGTGAAGACGATGGCGAGGGCGGGGAGGGCGGCGATGATCGGCAGGAGGCCGAAGACGGTCAGGCCGACGCCGTAGGCGAGGTTCCAGAAGCGGGAGCGGGGGGTGGCGGCGGCTGCGGGCCAGGTGGTGCGGGCCTCGGTGGAGGGCCGGGCCGGGGAGCCGTGCCAGTGTTCGCCGGCGGGTACGGCGCCGGTGACGCAGGAGCCGGGGGCGATGTCGGCGCCGGCGCCGATGCGGGCGCCGGGCATGAGGGTGGAGCGGCCGCCGATGCGGGCGCCGTCGCCGATGTCGATGCGGCCGAGGTGGAGGGTGTCGCCGTCGAGCCACCAGCCGGCGATGTCGGCTTCGGGTTCGACGGTGGCGCCGGCGCCGATGCGGGCGAGGCCGGTGACGGGGGGCAGGGTGTGCAGGAGGACGCCGGTGCCGATGCGGCAGCCGAGCGCGCGGGCGTAGCGGCGGGCCCAGGGGGTGCCGGCGAGGGCGCCGACGCCGAAGAGGGTGACGGCGCGTTCGGCGGCCCACAGTCGCAGGTGGGCCTGGCCGCCGCGGGGGTGGCTGCCGGGGCGCAGGCCGGCGGTGAGCAGGCGGGCGGTGCCGGCGGCGAGGAGGGTGCGGCCGGGGGCGCTGTAGAAGAGGAGGAGGCCGGCGGCGACGGGCCACCAGGAGCTGTGCGGGGCCCAGCTGAGTTGGCTGCCGATGAGGTTGTCGAAGGCGGTGAGGGCGAGGATCCAGCGCAGTCCGGAGATGCCGAAGACGCCGAGCAGGATGAGGGTCTGCCACAGGCCGGCGCTGGCGGGGGTGCGGCGCACGGTGCGGACGGGGGCGGGGGTGGGGGTGTGTGCGGCGCCGCCGGTATGAGGGGGGCCGGCGAGGTTGTCGAGGTAGTCGGCGAGGTCGCCGAGGACGGGGTGGGCGTAGAGGTCGGCGACGGAGACGCCGGGGTGGCGGGTGCGCAGTTCGGAGACGAGGCGGGCGGCGGTGAGGCTGGAGCCGCCGAGGGCGAAGAAGTCGTCGCCGTGGCCGGGGGCCGTGCCGAGCATGCTCTCCCAGCGGCCGGCGAGCCAGCCGGCGGTGCCGTCCAGAGGGGCGGCGGTGCCGGGGGTGGCGGTGCCGGTGGTGGCGAGCGGCCAGGGCAGGGCGTTGCGGTCGACCTTGCCGGAGGTGCGGGTGGGCAGGGAGTCGACGAGGGCGAGGACGGGCACGAGCGGGGCGGGCAGGCGTCCGAGCAGGTGCTGGCGGGCGGCGGTGAGGTCGGGGGTGGTGCCGGGCTGGGCGACGAGGTAGCCGACCAGCAGGTCGGCGCCGGCGGGGCTCTTGCGGACGGCAGCGGCCGCGGCGCGGATGCCGGGCAGGGCCTGGAGGGCGGCGTCGATCTCGCCGAGTTCGATGCGCCGGCCGCCGAGTTTGATCTGGTCGTCGGCGCGGCCGACGAAGACGAGGCCTTCGGGGTCGTTGCGCACGAGGTCGCCGCTGCGGTAGACGCGCGGGGAGGCGAGGGCGGGGTGGGCGCTGAACTTCTCGGCGTCCTTGGCGGGGTCGAGGTAGCGGGCGGTGCCGATGCCGGTGATGAGGAGTTCGCCGGTCTCGTACCAGGGGACGGGGTGGCCGGCGGCGTCGACGACGGCGATCTCCCAGCCGTCCAGGGGGGTGCCGATGCGTACGGGCTGGCCGGGGAGCATGCGGGCGGCGGTGGCGACGACGGTGGTCTCGGTGGGGCCGTAGGTGTTCCAGAACTCGCGGCCGGGGGTGGCGAGGCGCTCGACGAGTTCGGCGGGGCAGGCCTCGCCGCCGACGATGATCAGGCGCACGGCGTCCAGGCACTCCTGCGGCCACAGGGCGAGCAGGGTGGGGACGGTGGAGATGGCGGTGATGCGGCGTTCGACGAGCCAGGGGCCGAGGTCGGTGCCGGCCTTGACGAGGGAGCGGGGGGCGGGCACCAGGCAGGCGCCGTGGCGCCAGGCCAGCCACATCTCCTCGCAGGAGGCGTCGAAGGCCACCGACAGGCCGGCCAGGACGCGGTCGCCGGGGCCCAGCGGCTGCTGCCGCAGGAAGAGGCGGGCCTCGGCGTCGACGAAGGCGGCCGCGGAGAGGTGGGTGACGGCGACGCCCTTGGGGCGGCCGGTGGTGCCGGAGGTGAAGATGATCCACGCGTCGTCGGCGGGGGTGGGCCAGGCGGGGTTGCCGCGGGGCCCGGCCCCGGAGCCGGGGGCGAGCCGGCGTTCGGCGCCGAGGACGGCGCACACCTGGGCGTCCTGCCAGATCATGTCGGCGCGCTCGTCGGGGTCGTCGGCGTCGACGGGCACGTAGGCGGCGCCGCAGCGCAGCACGGCCAGGATGGCGACGTACAGGTCGGCGGTGCCGGAGGGGATGCGCACGCCGACCCGGTCCCCGGCGCCGATGCCGTGCCCGGCGAGGACGCCGGCGAGGGTGTCGACCTCGTGCATGAGGGCGCGGTAGTCGAGTACGGCGGTGCCGGTGTCCAGCGCGGGTGCGTGCGGGTGGGCGTCGGCGGTGGCGGTGACGATGTCGAGCAGGCTGCGGGGGTGCGCGGGCCGGACGGCCGGCCAACCGGCGGCGTGAGCGGGCCCGGGACGGTTCAGCGTTCCCGGGCCTGCCATGTCCTGGCGTGCGTCCATAAGGAGTGTCCTCGGCTGGGAGTAGTCATTAAGGATGAATGCGGGGAGTCACCTTGCGTGGTGCCTCACTCACCATGACTCCACTGGGAGCCCGCTGGATGCCGTGGAGGTGGAGTCAAAGGAACTTTTCATTTTCGGCGACATATGGGGGCATCAGGGAACGATTCGAAAGTCATTTCGGGGTTTTTCGATCGCTTTCGGTGGCGAAGGGTAATCGCCGGAGGCAGGAGGCATATGACGGGAAGGCGAAGAGTGGTCTACGCCATAGCGGCGGGGACGCTACCGGTAGTGAAAGCGGACCCACCAAATCTGGAGGTTTAGCGATGATGGTGGCCGGATCCCGCCGGTGGCCCGCCGGGGGTGGGGGCGGCCTCGGGGACGGCGCGTCCGGCAGTGCGGAGGGCGGCGCGGAGGGCGGCGTGCGGCTCGTCTGGTACGCGGCGTACGGGTCGAACCTGCACGCCGCCCGGCTCGCCTGCTACCTGCGCGGCGGCCGCCCCGACGGCGGCGCGCACACCTACCCCGGCTGCCGCGACCACCACCCGCCGCGCCGGGACGTGGCCGCGACCCTGCCCGGCACGCTGTACTTCGCGCGGGAGTCGGCGGTGTGGGGCGGCGGCAGCGGCTTCTACGATCCGGACGCACCGGGCGAACTTCCTTGCCGCATCTACTTGATGACGGTCAGTCAGTTCAGCGACATCGCCGCCCAGGAGATGCGCCGCTCCCCCGACACCGACCTCGACCTCACCCGCACCCTCACGCACGGACGCGACCGGCTCGGGCCCGGCCGGTACGAGACGCTGGTACACGCGGGCGAGTTGGACGGGCACCCGCTGCTGACCTTCACCGCCCCCGAAGGCCTGGCCGGCGCCGCACTCAATCCGCCCTCGGCGCCCTATCTGCGCACCCTGGCCGCAGGCCTGGCCGAGTCCCACGGCTGGAACGCGCGCCACTGCGCCGACTACCTGGCCTCCCGCCCGGGCGCAGCCGGGCACTGGAACCCGGCGGACGTCCTGGCCGCACTGGGCGGTGGTCTGGACCTTTAGGTGTTGTTCACCCCGTGGTGACCGTACGGTGACAACTGCGCGGGTTCCGGCCACATCAGGCAAAGGAAACGCCAGGCCACCGCACGGACGGCCCGGCGCTTCCCGCCGGCGGGTGGCGGCGGCCGGCGGCGGCCACCCGGCGGCTTCGTCAAAGGCGGTTTTAAGATCACGCCCTTCAGCTTGAGCGTTGGCCGTGCAGGAGGAGGGGGACGGCGCGGTTGGCGAGCGCTTCGGCGGCGCGGGCCGCTTGGGCGGGGGCCATGACGTCCGGGAGTTCGTGGGCGGGGACGAAGCGGGCGCCGAACAGGCCGCTGTGGTGCCGGGGTGGGACGGTGAGGCGGGTGTCGTCGCGCACGGTGCCGCCGTCGAAGACGAGGTTGAGGCGTTCCAGGTAGCGGTCGGCGGGGGTGAAGTCGACAGCCAGGACGTCGGCGAGACGGAGGTTGAGGCCGGTCTCGGCGTGGAGGTTGCGGGCGGCGGCGAGGTTGGGGGGCTCGTTGGGTTGGGCGGCGCCGCCGGGCAGGATCATCCCGTCCATGTAGTCCGGGTCGACGAGCAGGACGTCGCCGCGCGGGTTGCGGACGAGGACGAGGCAGCCGAGCCGGCACACCGGCGGCTTGGCGAGCAGACGGGGGTCACGCATCGGGGGGTTCACTTCCTGAGGGCGGCAAGGAGTACGAGGGAGAAGCCCGCCCACCACAACAGGCGGACCAGGAGTTCAGCCGTCACGCGTCAGGCGCTCGTAACGCAGGCCCTTGCGCAACAGGTCGACGACCCGCAGGAGTTCGGACGGACGGGCGCAGCCGAGGCCGATGAGGTAGCAGCCCGTTCTGCGGCCGTGCTCCCAGTCGACCTCGACGGACGGCAACTTCACCCCGGACAGGGCGAGGACGGTGGTCAGGTCGTCCAGGACGTCGGCCGCCTGCCGCCGCTGGTCGACAGTGGCGCGGTAGACCTTCTCCCCCATCACGCCCCCACCTGCCGCCGAACCTCGAACCCCCGCCACGCACTGAAGGCGGCGGAGAACGAGGAGAAGGAAGCCAAATCACCCGAGGTACCGCTGCGCAGCCACTCCCCCGTCGTCTCGTTCCGCACCCGGTAACACCGGCCCTCCGGGTCCCAGCGCACCCCGTAGCCGTGCAGCCGGGGCACTTGGACATCACCCATGGGAGTAACCTTCCGCTGTCGATCCTTCACGTTCTGTGTGGGAAAGACTTGCGGAACGACCCCCTCCTAGGGAAGCATCTGAAGTCGCCAGTTCAGCATGGTTCAGTTGGGAAGCATCATGAACCGTAAGAAGCTTGATCCTGCGTCATCTCCCTACGCGACCCTCGGGATTCAGCTCCGCCGTTCACGCGAGGCACGCGGCCTGACCCAGACGGAACTCGGAGAGGCCATCGCCTACTCCGGTGCCTACATCTCCAGCATCGAGCGCGGCATCCGCGCACCGAGCCGCCGATTCGTCGATCTCGTGGACGAGCACCTCGCCACCGGCGGCACCCTCGGCCTGATGCTCGACCAGCTTGAACACAGCATCCTGATAGAGGGTTTCCCTGAGTACGCAGAGAAGGAAGCCGAAGCGAACACCATCCGGCTCTTCGAAAGCGGAGTCATCGCAGGACTCCTCCAGACTCCGGACTACGCAGCGGCCTACGAACAGGCACCCGTCAAGCGTGGGACCGTTACGCAGCAGCAAGCCGACGAGCGAGTGCGGTTCCTCCTCTCCCGACAGGAACGGATCAACCGAGCGTCTCCGCCGTACGTCCAGGCCGTACTCGACGAGTGGAGCCTGCGACGGCCGATCGGTGGACCAGCGGTGATGGCACGCCAGTTGGCTCACTTGGAAGAGCTGGCTAACCGGCCGAACATGACCATCCAGGTAGCCCCGCTCAGCCTCGGAGAGCACCGGCCGTTCGCACACCCGGTGACACTTCTGACGATGCCGAATCGTTCGCTGCTCGGCTATTCGGAGAGCCACCTACGTGGTCTTCTGGAACGCGACGCCGAAAGCCTCGCGGGCTGGGCCAGGGAGTACGATCGGCTGCAAGCCGAGGCGCTGCCTCTGGCCCCGTCGCTTGAGCTGATCCGCTTAGTACGGAAGGAATTTGAAAGTGCACCTTGACCTATCCGGCGCTCGCTGGCGCAAAAGCACGCGCAGTGGACAAGGCGGCCAGTGCGTCGAGGTCTCCGACGACTTCCCCGGCATCGTCCCGGTCCGCGACTCCAAAGACCCCAACGGGCCTGCTCTCCTCTTCCCCACCGATGCCTGGCAGGCCTTCGTCACCGCCGTCGGCACCGGCGAGTTCGACGCCAACTAGAAGACTGATGAAGATGTTGAAAGCGCGCCCGGCTTGTACCAGTTCGACCTGATTGACATTTACCGGCAATCTGGGGTGAGTCGGGCAGCCAGAGCAAGATCTTCAAGAGGCTTCTAGGCCTATCTGACGCCGGAGTGGGAAGTCATCCCCATCGACTTCCCACTCCACCCGCAGGAGGCAACGCGATGGCAACCACCTGGCGCAAGAGTTCGCACAGCGGCGGCGGAGGCGAATGCATCGAGATCGCCGACGGCTTCAGCGGCGTGCAGCCCGTGCGCGATTCCAAGGACCCCGACGGGCCCGTCCTCCTCTTCCCCGCCCCCGCCTGGCAGGCCTTCGTCACCGCCACCCGCGCCGGCGAGTTCGACGACCGGTAGACCCGCCTCTCGGCGAAGTGCCCCGTGGCCTGCGGAGGAGGAAGCCGGCTGCGGCGTGGACCCGGCCGTTCTCCGGCCGGATCCACGCGGCCTTCTCGATCGGCTCGGGCATCGTGTGCGCCCTCGTCAGGCCGCGACGGGCGCGCCGGCGACGCGGCGTTCGCCGCCGTTGCGCTCGCGCCACGCCCGGTAGACGTCGATGGCCGCGTCGCTGGGCAGGTAGCGCATCGGCAGCCGGCGCTCGTCCCAGTTCTTGGCGAACTCACTGTAGAAGGTGGCGAGTTCGAAGTACTTGCGGTCGTCGACGTAGTGCGGTTCGTAGTCGTCGCGGGTGGTGAGGAAGACGACCTCGTCGGGGCTGCAATAGTAGAGCGAGCCCAGGCACATCGGGCAGGGGTGGGCGAGGACGTAGATGGTGGTGCCGGTCAGGTGCTCGGTGCCGAGCCTCGTGCAGGCGTCGCGGATGGCGAGGATCTCGGCGTGCGCGGTGGGGTCGCCGGTCTGGGCGACCTTGTTCGCACTCTCGGCGAGGATCTCGCCGTCCTTGACGATGACGGTGGCGAACGGGCGCCCGCCTTCGGCGACGTTGCGGCGGGCGAGGTCGATGGTGTGCTGGGCGAAGTCCACGGTGGCGGTTCCTTGCTGGTCAGGGGCGGGACGGCGGGCCGGGGGTCAGAACGGCTTGGTGGGCAGGTACTTGCCGTCCAGGGTGATGACGGCGCGGTGGCCGCCCTCGGGGTCCTCGACGGTCTTGACGTCGAGCTTGAAGTTGATGGCGCTGATGATGCCGTCGCCGAGCTGCTCGTGGACCAGGGCCTTGAGGGTGGTGCCGTAGACCTGGAGCATCTCGTAGAAGCGGTAGATGGTCGGGTCGGTGGGGATGCCGCCGGGGATGCTGCCGCGCAGCGGGATGGTCTGGAGCAGCCGGGCCGCGTCCTCGTCCAGGCCCAGGAGCTCGGTGACGGCCTTGGCCGCGTCGGCGGGCAGGGCGTGCTGGCCGAGCAGGGCGGCGGTGACGAAGGCGACGGACAGGCCGGTCGTGTCGGCGAGCTCCTGCCAGGTGAGGTCCTTGCGGATCTTGGCGTCGACGACCTCCAGGGCGAGCTGCTGACGGGCGGTCTGGTCGAACTGCGCGTGCACCATGGGGTGAGCCTTTCGGGGATGGGTCCGGGGCGGGTGCCCGGACCTGGTCTGGGGGTGGTGGGAGGGAGTGGTCGGAGGGGACGCGGTGGTCAGCCTGCCAGGGCGACGAACCGTCCGCTGTCGGTGTCGAGCGTCTCGGCGGAGCCGGATCCGATGTCGTAGACCCAGCCGTGCAGGGTCAACCTGCCCTGCACCAGGGCCTTGGCCACCGACGGGTGGGTCTTCAGGTTGGCCAGCTGGGCGAGGACGTTGTCCTTCACCAGGGCGGCGACCCGCTCCGCGCCGGCCGGGTGCCCGCCCGCGTCGGTGCGGGCCTTGGCGACGTCCGCGTGGTGCAGCCAGGTGGCGACGGCGGGCAGGCCGGTGAGGTCGCCGCCGGAGGCGAGGGCGGTCATCGCGCCGCACGCGGAGTGCCCGCAGACGATCACGTCCGTGACCCCGAGCACGCCGACCGCGTACTCGATACTCGCCGCGACACCGTCCGCGCCCCGGGTGTACGGGGGCACGAGGTTGCCGGCGGTGCGGATGACGAACAGCTCGCCCGGATCGGTCTGGGTGATCAGCTCCGGCACGACCCGGGCGTCCGAGCAGCCGATGAACAGCGCGGTCGGCTGATGGGTGGTGGCGAGCCTCTTGAACAGTGCCGCCCGGGCCGGGAACACCTCCCGGCTGAACCGCTGGAAACCCTGCGCCATCTCGTTCATGAGGTCACTCCTTCTTCGACGACCGTTGGTGCCTGCCGATGACCTCAACGATGCATGACCTGGCCCTATAGTGTCCAAGACGCGGTATCCATCATTGCCATCAGTGCTGCCTATAGTTGGCTCATGGAACTGCGCCACCTCCGGTACCTGCTCGCCGTGGCCGAGCACGCCAACTTCACCCGCGCCGCCGAAGCCCTGCACGTCTCGCAGCCGACCCTCTCGCAGCAGATCAAGCAGCTGGAGGGCTCTCTGCACGTGCAGCTCCTCGACCGCTCCGGGCGCACCGTGCGCCTCACCGACGCCGGCCAGGCCTACGCCCACTACGCGCGCCGGGCCCTGCGCGACCTCGCGGCGGCCGAGCGCGCGGTGCGGGACGTCAAGGACCTCTCACGCGGCACCCTGCGCCTGGCCGTGACCCCGACCTTCACCGCCTACCTGACCGGGCCGCTCATCGGGGACTTCCACGCGCGCCACCCCGGGATCAGCCTGGACGTCCGCGAGATGGCACAGGAACGCATCGAGTCCGAGCTGGCCGCCGACCAGCTCGACCTCGGCATCGCCTTCGGCGGAGCGCACCTGCCGGCCGTCACCGCCACGACCCTGTTCACCGAGCACCTCGGCCTCGTCGTCGCCTCCGACCACCCGTACGCGGCCCACTCGGGCCCGCTCCCGGTCCGCGAACTGGGCGACCAGCAACTCGCCCTGCTCAGCGGTGACTTCGCGACCCGGCAGCACATCGACCGGTTCCTCTCCGACCACCGGGTCCGGCCGCGGATCGCCATCGAGGCCAATTCCGTCAGCGCGCTCGTCGCGATCGTCCAACGCACCGGCCTCGCCACCGTGCTACCCGACGCCACCACCCGCGAACACCCCCACCTGCGCTCCGTCCCGGTCGACCCGCCGCTCCCCTCGCGCGCCGTCGCCCTGCTCCGCCGGGACACCGCCTACCAGAGCGCCGCCGCCCGCTCCTTCAGCGACCTCGCCCGGCACCGCGCCCACACCTTCGACCACACCCCCGACGGCCCGGCCTGAAGCGGGCCCGCCCGTCCGCGCCCTGCGGACCGGCGGGCCCGGTCGCGCACTCAGGACGAACCCTCACCACGGATCATCCGCAGCGCCGGCCCCGCACGCCCGGCCCCTCGCCCGGCCCTGCGCCGCTCGGCTTCCCGCTCGGCCTCCTGTTCGGCCACCAGGTCCGCCGACACGCGGGCGCCCAACGCCCGCAGCTCGGCCTTGCGCTCCTCGTCGGCCTCCTCGTCGCCCGGGTAGGCGGCCACGTACTTGACGCCGTGCTCGTCCTCCCAGGCATAGCTGCGGTACTGCGTCGTCGCCTCGTCCGCCACAGGGAACCTCCGCTCCTCGTCTTCGGGGTGACCCACCGTAGGCGACCGACCCGCACCGGAAAAGGAGCCGTGACGCCCTCACCTCACACCCCGTCACGCGGCTGACGGGCCGCTTGCCGCCCTCAGGCCCCGGGCCACGCCCCCCTCACGGGCCGTTCGTCACCGACAGCCGTTCCCCCGATCGAGGGAAGGGGCGCCCGTCCGTGCGCTCGTCGGGGGCCGAACCGAGACACTGGGGGCCATGAGGATCTGGAACGGACCCGTCCTGGGCGTGGTGGCACTGGCCGCCGCCGCGATGCCGAGCCTGCTCACCACGGTGCCGGCGCAGGCGCAGGCCGCCGGCCTGGCGGTGGCCGCCCATTCCGCCGAGCGCACGTCCCGGCGCGACGTCTACGTGCCGCGCATTCTCTCCCCTCGGGCGGGGGCGCTCTGGCGGGTCGGCGAGCGGGTCGAAGTCACCTGGGACGTCTCGGATCCGCCGGCGCAGATCACCAACCGCACGGGGTCCATCGCCTTGCGCGCAGGCGGCGTCACCCTCCTCGACCGCGTCCTCGCCCGTGACTTCGACATCCTGCTGGGACGGATGGAGGTGACCGTGCCGGACGTCCCCCCTGGAGACGACTACCGGGTCGTCCTGTCCGGTGATTCCGGCAACTGGTCCGAGCCCTTCACGATCACGTCGGACGGCCGGGCCGCCCCGCCGCCGGGTGCGCCGGCTACTCGTCGTCGGTGAAACTGACCGAGCCGATGCCGCTTCGGGTGCTCGAACCACCCGACCTGATGGTCCCGATCTCGTCCCGGCAACCGGCGCCGAGGAAGACGGCCGCCTCCGCGTCGGTGTCGTTGTACAGCTCGGCGACACGGCGGCCGAGGTCGTAGCACCGGTCACCCTCGGGGTTCTCCAGCGTGTGCTCCTGGTTGTTGCTGATGTAGGTGAAAGTCCCCTCCGCGGCCTGGGCGTTGGCCGGGACCGCGATGCACAGAACCGCAGCGGCACCGACGGTGACCAGCGTCCTTCCGAGGCTCTTCACGGACTCGTCTCCTTTGAACGGCGGGCTTCCTCAGCGCTGCCAGTGTGGCCGTTCGGACGCGCGAGGACGCGGGACGTCACCCGAATGGACCTTCGACGGCGTTTCCCCGCCCCCCGAAGAGTGGTGTCGGGCGATAGGAGGGTGCGCACCCCGAGCCGCCGCCACCGGCCAACTTCTTTGTGTCATCTGCCAGTACGGCGGCCCGGCGGGGCGGAGGAGACTTTCCGCCACGGCCGCGACCCGGCGGGCGACACACAGGAGGGGCGGCACGTGGGCGTGCAGCAGTACGACGGGATCGGCGAGGCGTTCGAGGGGTTCAAGTCCCTGCCGTTGATCCGCTACGGGGAGGTGCCGAGCTTCCTGGGCCTGGTCGGGGACGTGGCCGGCCGGTCGGTCCTCGACCTGGCGTGCGGCACCGGCTTCTACAGCAGGGAGTTCAAGCGGCGCGGCGCCACCGACGTCCTCGGCGTCGACATCTCCGCCGAGATGGTCGCCGCCGCGCGCACGATCGAGCAGCGCGACCCGCTGGGCGTGCGCTACGAGGTCGGCGACGTGGCCGAACTGCGGCCCCTCGACCGTCACTTCGACATCGCACTGGGAGTGCAGTGCCTCAACTACGCCGAGGACGTCGCGGCGATGGAGCGGATGTGCCGCAACATCCACCGGAGCCTGGTACCGGGCGGGGAGTTCTTCGTACTCGCCCAGAAACCCGACTACCGCTTCGACTGCCCCTCCCTGGACAAATACGGGTTCCGCTGCGAGCCGACCGGCGAGGAGATCGAGACGGGCCCGCAGGTGCGGATCACCGCCCTCCTCGACCCGCAGCCGATCAGCATCGTGGGCGCGGCCCCGCGCCGCGAGGTCTACGAGGAGTGCCTGCGGGCCGCCGGGTTCGGCGACGCCGAGTGGGTCCCACTCCAGGTGTCCGAAGCCGGCCTGCGCGAATTCGGCGAGGACTTCTGGGCGGACCTCCTCGCCAGCCCGCCGCTGGAACTGCTGCGCTGCCGCGCCTGACCGGCCCGGAGCGGTCGGCCCGGCCCGGGTGTCAGAGATCCAGCCACCTCTTCCACCGGCCCGTCAGGGCGATGTCGGCCTCCTTGAACGCGGCCTTCCACGCACCACCCTCGCGCACCATCGCGTAGCGGGCCTCGCCGCCGATCAGCCCTTCCGGTACGTACACCCAGCACCTGACCGGCGACTCCTGTTCGACACGCAGGATCGGCGCCTCGAACTCCGGCGGCGTGCCGAAGCACAGCAGGTCGTAGCGCGACTGGTGCCGGGCCAGCGCCCTGGCCGCCAGATGCCTGGCGAACACCTCCTTCACCGCCGCCAGTTGCTCGCCGCCCGTGGTGCCGTGCCGGCAGGAGGCCATCCACTCCTCCCACCGGCGCATCTCGTCGAAGAAGTCCTGCGCGGCCGCTCGGGCGCCTGCCGCACCCTGACCACCCTGACCGCCCTGCCGCTCCTCCGGTGGCATCGCCGCGCCTCAGCTCCAGTCGAAGGTCAACAGGGCCAGCCGGTCGACGGGTTCGAAGAACAGCATGATCCAGTCGGCGCCGCTGCTGCGGTAGTGCCAGCCGGGCACCGCCGCCACGAACTCGAAGCGGCGGCCGGACGGGCCGACCGGCCAGGTGCGGTCGCCGTCGTAGTCGAGCGGGAACACATCGGTCTCGATCCAGTTGCCGGCGGAGTCGGCGTAGCCGCCGAGCTGGTCCAGGAGCGCCATCTCGCCGGTACTGCCGGGGTACGGCAGGCCGTCGTCGCCGAGGTGGACGAGCCGGCCCTCGCGGCGGAAGCTGTCGCGGTGCGCCCGGTAACTGCGCTCCTGGCGTTCGCAGTGCTCGGCGAGGTCGGCGTGGAACCCCGGCCAGGGGTCGGGGACTTCGCCCGGGCCCGCCGCCCGGGCGAAGTAGCGCAGGTCTCCGGCCAGGCGGAAGCGGTCGCCCTCCAGCGTGAAGCCGAGCCAGTTGGACGCCTGGAGCCCCGTGTGGAAGGCCGAGGTGTGGTCGCCGATGCAGCCCTCCGACGGCTCCAGCGGGCTCAGCAGGTGGATCCACCCGTGCCAGGCCGGGTTGACCTGGGCCAGGTCGATCGATACCAGCGGGTGCAGGTGCCGGGCCAACTCGGCCTGGTCGGCGACGAAGACGTCCGCCGGATCGGGGTAGATCCGCAGGGCCGCCCCGGCCGTCATGACGTCCTCCCGCACGGGAGTGTCTTCCACGGACATCCGGACCTCCTACGGTGACCACGCATCGACGGCCGGTCGGCTGACGATCAGCCCCTTCCTACCAGGTGGCTCTGACAGGAGCCCTGGCACCGCCCGATGACTGATGACTGTCGGTGGCCGGTGCTACGTTCCGGTCCTCGACTCGATCACTCGACACGACGAAGGGGGCTTCCCGATGCAGCAGCTGTGGGCGCGGATCGAGGCCGCGCTGGAACGGATCGCCCCGGAGGTGGCGGCCGCGATGCCGCCCGGCGCCACCGACGGGCAGATCCGGGCGGCGGAGGCCGCGATGGGGGTGGAACTCCCGCCGGACGTCCGGGAGTCCTACCGCTGCCACGACGGCCTGCCGGGGGTCCTGATCGGTTTACACACCGCGCTCCACCCGCTCGACGCGATGGTGGACGACTGGCGCGAACGGTCCGCCGACGCCGGGGACCCGCCCTGGGACGAGCGGGCGGAGGACGGCGTGATCCGCCGGGACGTCGCCTGGTCCGCCGGATGGATCCCCTTCATCTCCATCGGCAACGGCGACGTGATCTGCATCGACCTGGACCCGCCCGCCCCGCAGCGCCGCGGCCAGATCATCGACTGGTCGCACGAGGGCTGGCGGGCCTGCTACGAGGCCGCCGGCCTGCGGGAGTTCCTGGAGGCCTTCGCCGCCGACCTGGAAGCCGACCGCTACCGGGCCGACGAGACGCGCCGCGCCTGGGACGGTAGCGGACTGCCGCTGGTGATGCTGAAGGACTGAGCGTCAGCGCACCCCGCTCGCCCCACTCGCCCCGTTCGCCGGATCGGGGCTGCACAGCCAGCCGTTGACGGCGAAGCGGCTGTCCTCGGCCTGCCGGCTCGGGCATTGCACCGGGCGCACCTCGTGCCAGGCGGTGGGGCGGAAGAACACGATGCTGTCGTGCTCGGGCTCCCAGTCCCGCCAGGTGCGCTTCTCCCACTCCCCCGTCGTCCCGCCGTACAGCGGCAGGGCGGCGTCGAACACGCGCAGCTCGCCGCCGCCGAACGGCCGGGGCGTTCCGTGCAGGTAGTAGACGAAGGTGAGCAGGCGCCGGGGGGAGAACTCGGCGCTGGTGTCCTGGTGCGGCCGGTAGAAGTCGCCGTCGTTGTGCACGTTGAGGGTGTAGTCGGGCTCGGTGTTGCAGCAGGAGACGCCCAGGGTGTGCTCGACCGCCTCCAGCACCTCGTCGATGGCCGCCAGCAGTTCGGGCGCGGCGAACTCCCGGCACGAGCGGGAGCGGCGGAAGTCGGGGGCCAGTTCCCGGTCCCCGATCAGGGAGGGCTGCAACGCCTCACCTGCGGAGGCGACGGCGACGGCGCGTGCCAGCAGGGCGCCGGCCGTCCGCTCGCCCAGGAGCCCGGTGATGCGGCAGACCGTCACTGGGAGCCGCCAGATCGCGTCCGTGCTCACCGGCGACGGCTGCTCCGTCACGGTGTCCCGATCCGTCGCAGTACCCCGCTCCGTCGCGGTGTCCGGCCCTGTCATGGTGTCCCGCCCTCTCGTCGTCATGCGGCCTCGGACGCGCTCACGCCCGGGGCCGCATCGGCCGGTGCCGCACCAGCGCCCCTACCGGCTCCAGTCCACCGGGACCACGTCCTGCTTGAGCCCGCGGTCGCTGCACACGGCACACGGGCCTCCCGGGACGCCGGGGCCCTGGTCGGTGCCGATGGTGATGGCCCCGTGCGCGCCGGCCGGGGCGTGGACGCCGTCGCCGACCATCGCGGCCTCGTAGCCGCCCAGCAGTTCCTGCAAGGTGCCGGGGCCCAGGTTCTCGGGGGCGGTGATCGCGGCGATGCCGTCGTAGTCGGTGTAGGCCGCGCCCAGCGTCCGGCCGCCCACGGTGGCGAACACGATCCGGGCACCGCGGATGGGCTCCCCGGTCACCGCGTCGGAGGCCATCGCGTGGATGTTCTCCAGCTGCATCTGGGTGACGTTCAGGCTCGCCTGGCTGGTCGTGAGCCTGGTCGGCTTGAGGCTGGGGCACTCCGCCGCCCCGCTGCACGACGGGGCCGACGAGGCGGCCGCGGACGCGGTGACCGCGCTCCCCGCACCCAGCGAGGCCAAGGCCGCGGCCATCACCGCGACGGTCTTGCGACCAACAGAGCTCATGATCCACTCCCGTGGGAACCGCCCGCGCGTGCTCCGCTCCGACGCCCGAGGGCCACGAGGGCCGGGCGCGCGCGGCACGCGACGGGTGCCGCCCCCCATCGGACGACACGGCCGAGCGTAGCCACCGCCCGTCCGGCCCAACCAGCCGACGGCCACGAGTTCGCAAGATCTGATGAACAGTCAACAGAGTGGTGACGGCGGCATTCGGGGCGCACCGGCCGGTGCGCCGAGGGGCCGGCGGCGCCGGCCCCTCAGTGGCGCGGCGGGTGGGTGGGCGCCGTCCAGGACGCGTGGGCGTTGAACGTCAGGCCCGCCCGGTCCGAGGGGGGCGTGTGGTCCGGGTCGTTGCGGACGACCTCGATGCGGTGGCTCTCGACGTACAGCGCGGTGAGGTGCAGGCCCGGCGCGGGGGCGCGGACCTCCTGCCGTTCCCGGGTCATGGCGGTGACGAAACGCGTGCTGTCGTAGCCGAGTTCGCGGCTGAGGGACGCGGCCGCCCTGGCTCCGCGGCCCTCGATCTCGACGCCCGCCTCGAACCCCACGGACAGGCCGACGGCTTCGCGGCAGGCCTGTGACTGCGCCTCGTCCACCCCCCACGGGACGGTGGCGCCGACCGTGCCCGGGCCCGGGTCCTCCCGCAGGTCGGTGACCGCGACCCGGGTGTAGAACCGCTGGCGCCGCACCGTGTACGTCGGCGAGTTGCGCAGGATCCACTCCGTGGACGCGCCCCGGTCGAGGACGGCGGTGCACGGGAGGACCACCTCCCGGTCGACGACGGGCTCGGTCCGCTCGGGCGCGTCGCCTCCGTCCGTGACGGCCGGGCCCTTCGCCGTCCCCTGCCGGACCTGCCGCATCGGCACGTCCAGCACGTGGACGTCGCCGGGGTCCTCCCCCTCGTAGTCGCCGTCGAAGTAGGAGATCCAGGTCGCGATGCCGGGGGTCAGCAGGCAGCCCGTGCCGCCGGGGATCGTCTCGGGGCGGACGGTCTCGGGGATCTCCAGTCCGCCGCGCCCGCGCCAGGCGCCGACGGCCACGTAGGGGCGTCCGCCGATCTCCTCCTTCACGCAGCGCAGGTCGCCCTGGGCGACGAAGGCCGCGCCGCCGAGGTCGCGCAGGACGTCACGGGGGCCGTGGACCGTGTCCGAGGACCACAGCGCGCTCAGCGCCCGGTACCCGGGAGGGGCCACCGGCACCAGGCCGCGCAGCACCCCGTCCGAGTCGGTGACCTTGCGCCACTGCCTGGGCTCGGCCAGCGCGGCCGAGCCGCCGGTGCTCCCCCGCACCCAGGTCATCGGGGCGTCGTCGGGGATGACGCTGCACAGGGCGTGGTAGCCCTCGGGCGGTCTCGTCTCGCCGGTGCTGAAGACGAAGGTGAGTTCGCCGAACTGCTGTGGTGCCGAATAGCTCATTTCCGCTCCTCCTGTCGGACGACTCGCGCTTGCCGGGCGACCGCCCCAGGGCCCGGGCTCAGCGGCCCGGACTCAGTGGCCCGCGGTCACCGGGTAGTGGTCGCTGTAGTCGGTGAACGCCCGGCCGCCCGCCTCCCAGGCCGGCGAGGCGGTCTTCAGGACCTCGCTCGTCCAGGCGTCGCACGGCGGGGCGTGGCCCTTGCGGAGCAGGACGTGGTCCGTGTCCTCGGCGGGGTCGGCCGGGTGGCGGTGCAGGGCGGCGTCGTTGGCGATGGTGTCGAAGGAGTACTTCCAGCCGGTCCGGGGGCCCGCCTCCTGGAGGTTCCCGAAGCCCAGGACGTCCTGGAAGTCGGGCGAGTGGCGGTCGGTGTTGAAGTCCCCGGCGACGATCACCGGCTCGTGCGCCGGGATCCGGCGGTCCGTCAGGAAGACGTCGATGTCGCGCAGCTGGGAGCGGCGCATGATCCTCGCCCGGCCGGTCGGGCACGCGCCGTCGTCGGACTGCAGGTGGGTGCCCACCACGTGCACGCGCCGGCCGTCGACCTCCAGTACGGCGTAGGCGAAGCCCTTGGCGGCCTCGGCGTCCCAGCCGCAGGCCACGTCGTGGACGTACTGCTCCATCCGCAGGATGGGCCACCGGCTGACGATCGCGACCCCGCCGCGGGCGTGCAGCGGGGAGATCTGCCGGCCGTGCGTGGCGGCCCAGCCCGACTCGTCCACCCCGACCACCGGCGTGCGGTGGCGGTACCCCCGGCCCTCCAGGCCCTGCATCAACTCCTCGGAGGGGCCGGGGTCGAAGAGTTCCTGGAAGACCAGCACGTCGTGGTCCGCGACATACGCGGACTCGGCGATCAGCCGCGAGCGCGCCGCGTTGTTCCAGTCGCCCTCGCTCTTCTGCGTCAGCCCGGACAGGAACATCACGTTGTGCGTCAGAACCTTCAAGGCCGTCCTCTCCGAACCGGCGGGCGCGGGGCGCACACACGGCGGAACCGGTCCGGGGCGCCCCGCCCCCCCAAGTCAAGGGGGTCGGCCCGCGCCCGCCGGCGTCGACGCGCCGGTGCCCCGGCGGATGCCACGGGGCGCGGGGGGCACTGCGGGATCGCGGCAGAGCCGGTCGGGGCGTGCACGGACGATTCCACGCCGGTGCGGAGCCGCCCCTCCGACCGCAGGGAGCAAGCACGGCACGCGGCGCGGCGGCGGCACACGCCCGAGCCGCCCGGCGGGTGTGGCCGGGCGGCTCGGGGGTGGTCGGGGGCCGGGGTTACGCGGTGGTGGTCGGGAGCTTGGCGGTCAGCGCGGTCGGGACGTTGACCACGTCGGCGAGGCTGTACTTGCCGGGGCCGAAGTCGGCTGCGGTGAGGGCCTTCTTGCCGCCGCCCGCGACCAGCCAGACGGTGGGGCTGTCGGGCGAGAGCAGCAGGGTGCCGTCGGCGGGGGCGCTCTTGGCGGCGGCCCCGCCCAGCCAGGTGCCGGGGACGCCCATGAGCGGCTGCTTGTCGTAGCCCATCGCGGTGAAGTCGGCGTAGGTCAGGGAGACCGCCAGGCCGCCGGCCATCACGTAGACGGTGGAGTTGGTGCCGGCGGCGTCGGTGAGGACCGTGCCGTTCTTCAGGGGCTTGGCGACGGCGCCCTGCAGCCAGGCCTCGGGCACGCCCATCAGGGTCTTGGTGTTGTAGCCGTCGGCGGTCCACTCGCTGCCGGAGATGGGCAGGGCGGTGCCGTTGACCATGACGTACATCGACGGGTCGGTGCCGGCCTGGCCGTTGACGACCGTGCCGTTCGGGACGGTGGCCCGGGTGGCGGAGGCGAGCCAGGCGCCGGGGACGCCCATGTCGGCGCGGGTGTTGTAGCCGTCGGCGGTCCACTCGGCGCCGGAGATGGGCAGGGCGGCGCCGGAGACGACGACGTAGCGGGCGTTGCCGCCGGCCTGGTCGTGGACGACGAGGCCGGTCGGGAGGGTGTTGGTGAGCGCGTTCTGCAGCCAGGCGGTGGGGACGCCCAGGTCGGGGCGGGTGTTGTAGCCGGCCGCCGTCCAGTCCGCGCCGGAGATGGACAGCGCCGCGCCGGCGACGACGACGAAGCGGGAGGAACCGCCGGCCTGGTCGTGGACGACGGTGCCCTCGGGCGGGGTGGTGGGCAGGGCGTTGAAGCGGGCGTCGTCCACCAGGACGATCTTGCTCAGGTCGTAGCCGTCGGGGGCGACGTCGGAGCCGGCGACGGGCAGGCCCGCGCCGCTGATCAGGACCTTGACCGAGGAGCCGTTGGGCGACTTGACGAGCGTGCCGGTGGGCAGCGACGCCGGGTCGGGGTAGGAGGTGCCGGCCGGGTAGGGGTTGGCGTGGTCGGCGCCCAGGTTGGCCCCCGGGCCGCAGACCGGCCAGGCGCCCTGGCCCTGCCCGGCGAGGACCTTCTCGGCGATCAGGATCTGCTGCTGCTTGGTCGCCCGGTTGGCGTAGGGGGCGTACTGGCTGCCGCCGTAGGCGAGCCAGGTGCTCTGGGAGAACTGGAGGCCGCCGTAGTAGCCGTTGTTGGTGTTGATGCTCCAGTTGCCGCCGCTCTCGCACTGGGCGACCTTGTCCCAGGTGGACACCGAGGCCGCGGAGGCCTGGCCGCCGAGGGCGAGCGGGGCGGCGAGGGCGAGCAGGCCGGTGGCGGCGGCGAGGGCCGGTGTCTTGCGGGCGGCGGCGGTCATGACGGAATTCCCCCTGGGGCAGGTACGGGTTGGCGAGCGGGTTGGCGGGTGTGCGAGCGGGTGTGCGAGCAGGTGTGCGGGTGCCGGGCGGCCCGGCCGGCGGTGGCCGGGCCGCCCTGGCGGGGTGGGCGCGTCAGGCGACGGTGGGGAGCTTGGCGGTCAGCGCGGTCGGGACCTTCACCACGTCGGCGGCGTTGTAGGAGCCGGGCGCGGCCGCCTTCTTGCCGCCGCCGTTGACGACCTGCCAGACGGTGGGGCCGTCGGAGGACTGCAGCAGGGTGCCGTCGGCCGGGGCGCTCTTGGCGGCGGCCGCCTGCTCCCAGCTGCCGGGGGCGCCGCGCAGCGGCAGCTTGTCGTAGCCGTAGCCGGTGAAGTCGGCGTAGGTGAGCGGGACGGCCAGGCCGCCGGCCATCACGTAGACGGTGGAGTCGGTGCCGGCGGCGTTGGTGATCAGGGTGCCGTTGGCGAGCGGGCGGGCGACCTCAGCGGCCTCCCATGCCTCCGGGACGCCCAGGACCGGCTGGTTGGCGTAGGTGGTGGTGAACTCGGCGCTGGTCATCGGCAGCGCGGAGTTGTTGACCATCACGTAGATCGACGGGTCGGTGCCGGCCTGGCCCTTGATCAGGGTGCCGTCCGGGACGGTCTTCCTGGCCGTGGTGTTGAGCCACTCGCCGGGCACGCCCATCAGGGACTGGAGGTTGTAGCCGTCGGCGGTCCACTCGGCGGCGGAGATGGGCAGGGCGGCGCCGCCGACGACGACGTAGCGGCTGGGGTCGGTGCCGGACTGGTCCATCAGGACGGTGCCGTTGGGCATGGGCTTGGCGATGGCGGCCTTCAGCCAGTCGCTGGGCACGCCCATCAGGGACTGGGTGTTGTAGCCGTCGGCGGTCCACTCGGCGGCGGAGATGTGCATGGCGGTGCCGTTGACGACGACGTAGCGGCCGGCGTCGGTGCCGGACTGGTCCATCACGACGAGTCCGGTGGCCGGGCCGGTGTTGATCGCGCCCTGCAGCCAGCTGGACGGGACGCCCATGTCGGCGCGGGTGTTGTAGCCGTCGGCGGTCCAGTCCGAGCCGGAGATGACCAGCGCCGCGCCGCCGACCACGACGTAGCGGGAGGAGCCGCCGGCCTGGTCGTGGACCACGGTGCCGGGCGGCGGCACGGTGGGCAGGGCGTTGAAGGCGCCGTCGTCGACCTGGACGATCTTGCTCAGGTCGTAGCCGTCGGGGGCGACGTCGGAGCCGGCGACCGGCAGGCCCGCGCCGTTGATGATGACCTTGACCGAGGCGCCGTTCGGGGACTTGACCAGGGTGCCGGAGGGCAGCGAGGACGGGGAGGTGCTGACGTCCTCGACGACGTTCTTGTAGCGCCGCGCCTTGTAGTCGCCGTTGGGGTGCGAGTCGAACTTCGCGGCGTTGATGGAGGCGCCGGTGATGTGCTTCACCGGGGTGGAGCCGAAGGAGTAGTAGGAGAAGGTGGTGTGGCCGGGGTCGTCCCACTTCTCGAAGAGCAGGACGTGGTCGTAGAAGCTGTTGAGGACGTCCCCGGGGCGCAGGTCGCTGCGCGGGATCTCGTAGCTCTCGTCGGTGGCGATGGACTGGGTGGTGGCGCTGTAGCCCAGGTGCCAGGCCATGGAGACGTAACCGGAGCAGTCCTTGCGGTAGTAGCGGCCGCTGGAGTCCGGGAAGGTCGCGCCCTGGTTGTAGGTGAGGCCCGGGTTCTGGTTGAACCAGTACTGGGCGCGGGAGAGGATCTCCGACCGGGTGATCTGGCCGCCGACGGTGGACGAGGCGGCGGCGTGGGCCGCGGTGGTGGTGACGGCCGTGGCGGCTATCGCGCCGGAGGCGGCGATGGAGGCGGCGAGGGTGATGCGGGCGAGCTTGGAGAGCGCGGAGGGCATGACGACACGTCCTGACGGTGTGAGAGCGGCGGTGGGCGCCCGGTGCGGGCGCGGGAAGTCGAGGGGCGTGGCCCGGAGGGAGGCGGACGGCTGCCCTGCAGGAGCAGCGGTCGGGTGGCCTCGGGCGGCACGGGGCGGGTCAGTCCCGGATGGTGTTCACGGAAGTGGCCGGCGTGGGTCGGGTCAGTCCCAGATGGTGTTGGCCGGGGTGACGGTGACCGGCGCGGGGGTGGTGACCGGCGCGGGGCCGTCCCAGATGGTGTTCGCCGTCGCGGCGGCCGGGGCGGGGGTGGGGCCGTCCCAGATGGTGTTCGCCGTCGTGGCGGCCGGGGCGGGGGTGGGGCCGTCCCAGATGGTGTTCGCCGTCGTGGCGGCCGGGGCGGGGGTGGGGCCGTCCCAGATGGTGTTGGCCGAGGCCTGGCCGGCGATCGGCAGGACGGCGGCGAGGGCGAGGGTGGCGACCGCGGCGGCCTTGGCGAGCGGGGTGCGAAGCATGGGGGTGGACCTCTTTCGAGAACTGGGCGGGTGACGGTGGGTCCGGTGTCGCGTCCCGCGGTAGACGCTCGGCCGGTTTGCCTCCGGGCGGTGGGCCCTGCTGGCGAGTACTAGCTTCGTCGCAGTTCAGGGCGGGTGGAAGGGCTCTCCGGTGGACGGAAGCGGCAGCGTCCGGATCCGTCCAGCCGGGCCGGATCAGTCCAGCAGGCGCTCGTAGAACGGCGCGACGAGCGGGGCGCCGACGCGGGTGAGCGTCCAGCCGTGCAGCGCGGGGACGGTCTCGACGGCGCGCCGGCAGAACGTGTCGACGACGGTCTCGGCGGCGCTCAGCCGGCCGGCGACCAGGTAGACGCCGAGGACGGCGCCGGGGCCGGCGCCCTCGTGCACGGCGACGTGTTCGATGCGCTCCTGGGGCCGCGCGCTCGCCAGCAGCGCCCCGGCGGTGTCGGGCGCGAGCGCCGCTGCCGGGGCCGGGGCCGGGGCCTGGATCTCGGCGTGAATCAGGTACATGGAACGGACTCTGCCGAACCGTCGACATCCCGGCATAGAGGATCAACCTGGACGGTTCCGGCGGTGTCCGGAACCGTCCAAGGGCCCTTGCTGGCCCCCTCTCGCACTCGCGTGCGATGATCGCGTACGCAGCGATTGGCGATTCAGGCCTTACACACCGGGGGGTAACGAGGCATGCTGACCGCACTCGGGCTGGATGCCGTGTCAGAGAGCGTCTACCGCAGCATGCTCGCGCATCCCGGCGACGGGGTGCGGGCGCTGGCGGAGCGGCTCGGGCGCAGCGAGGAGGAGGTCCGGCGCTGTCTGGACCTGCTGAGCGAGCTGGCGCTGATCCGGCCCTCCTACGAGCGGGAGGGCGAGCTGCGTGCGGTGTCGCCGCAGGTCGGCATGGAGTTGCTGATGGCTCGTCAGCAGGCTGATCTGGCGGCGCAGCAGCTGCGGATCGAGGCGTCCCGGGCGGCGGCTGCGCAGTTGATCGCGGAGTACGCGGATCTGCGGCCGGCCGCCTCGCACGCGGGGGTGGAGCAGTTGGTGGGCCTGGACCAGATCCGGGACCGGATCGCTTCGCTGGCCCGTGGTCTGACGGCGGAGATCATGACGTTCGCGCCGGGTGGCGGGCATTCTCCGGAGAGCATCGAGGCGTCCCGGCCGCATGACCGGGATCTGCTGGGCCGGGGGGTGCGGATGCGGACGGTGTACCTGGACAGTGTGCGCAACAGCCAGCCGACGGTGGCGTATGTGGGCTGGTTGGCGGAGCTGGGCGGGGAGGTGCGGACGGCGCCGGAGCTGCCGACCCGGATGATCATCTTCGATCGGGCGACGGCGCTGATCCCGGTCAGCGGGGAGGACACCCGGGCGGGGGCGGTCGTGCTGACCGGTCACGGGACGCTGGTGGCACTGTGTGCGCTGTTCGAGCACGTGTGGGGCCAGGCGCGGGAGTTGGGGCCGTCGGCGGTGCGGGACGAGGGCGGGCTCAGTGCGCCGGAGGCGACGGTGGTGCGGTTGCTGGCGCAGGGGCTGACGGACGAGGCGATCGCCAAGCGGCTGGGGGTGTCGTCGCGGACGGCGCGGCGGGTGGCGACGGATCTGATGGAGCGGCTGGGTGCGCGCAGTCGTTTCGAGTTCGGGATGCGGGCGGTGCAGAACGGCTGGCTGCCGCAGCAGTTGTAGGGCCGGCGTTCGCGCGGGTGGCCGTGGCGGGAGCCGGGCGGCTGGTGCGGGTGCGGGTGTGGGTCCGCCCGCCGCCCCCGGGTCGCGGGGGCGGCGGGCGGCGGGCGGCGCCGGTGGTGTGGAGCGGGGCTGCTAGAACGGCGGGAGCGTGCCGAGCTTGACGTCGCCCGTGTAGTGCTTGCCGAGCGCGTCGAAGTCGTAGTACAGGTGCACGTCGTCGCCGACCAGGTAGAACCTCTGCGTGCCGTTGACGAACGGCGACAGGCCAAGGTGGAAGGTGATGCCCTCGGTCAGGCTGCCGGAGGCGCTGCCGACCTTGACCTTGCCGAGGAACGGCACGTTCGCGTACACCACGATGGACGCGGAGCGGGCGGTCGTGTCGAGGGTGAGCGTGGTCTCCAGCGGGCCGGTGACGTAGGTCCAGGTCTGCACGTCCGTGATGGCGGGCGTGACGTTCTGGACCACTGCGACCGGGGCCGGGGCCGGGGCGGCCGCCATGGCCGCCGTGCTGCCGAAGCCGACTGTCAGGACGGCGAGGCCGGCCACCACAACACCCGCACGACGTACAAAGCGGTTCTTCATGGTTCCCTCCCAGAGGTGTGAGCTGATGGGCGGGTCCCCCGGGGTGATTCCTATCAGTCAACTCGCTTGGGGTGCCAGCGTGTTGTACATCACGACCGCGCTCCGGCGTAAAAGTGGACCCACCCGTTCGGGTGGTTTTTCTTGACTTTGCCAGCGGCCCTGTGCAGTGCGGGGCGGCCCGGGTCGCGCGGCCCGTTCCGGGTACGGAGCAGCCGCCCCCTCGTGCGGGTTCGGGGTTTTGCCGGCCGACTGCGGGGCGGGTCCTGCGGGCGGGCCGGGGCCGGCGGCGGGCCCGGTCGGGGGCGGGACGGTCTGCGGTCGCGGGCCAAGTGGACCGGTTCGCGCGGGGGGCGCTACGCGCGTCCATTTCCGTCCACCCGGGGGGATTTGTCGGACCTTCACGGTTCCCCCATCAGATAATCACTCGGCTGCCGGAATTCCGACCCCTGGCGTACGGCGCGGTCCACTCGAATTCCTTCGCACACCGCCGAGCAGCGAAAGGCCTTCACCCCATGACCCGCCCTGCCGACCGCCCCTCCCCCGACCAGCAGCTGCGCGAGGCCGCCGCGCGGCTGGACCGGCGCCGCTTCCTCACCGTCACCTCGGCCGCCGCCGCGCTGGCGTTCACCGTCAACCTGCCGTCCGCGCACGCCGAGGACGCCGAGTTCGGACCGCGCGCCATCACCGGCAACCCGTTCACCCTCGGCGTGGCCTCCGGCGACCCGCTGCCCGGGGCCGTCGTGCTGTGGACCCGCCTGGCGCCGCGCCCCCTGGAGCCCGGCGCCGGGCTGCCGCCCGCCGGCTCGGTGCGGGTGGGCTGGGAGCTGGCCCGCGACGAGCGGTTCCGCAAGGTGGTGCGGCGCGGCAGCGCCCGCGCGCACGCCGAGTTCAACTACGCGGTGCACGTGGACGTCGACGGCCTCGACGCGGACCGGGTGTACTGGTACCGCTTCACCGTCGGCGCCTGGAGCAGCCCCGTGGGCCGCACCCGTACCGCGCCGGAGCGCGGGCGCCGGCTGGACGCCGTCCGCTTCGGGCTGGTGTCCTGCCAGGCCTACGAGGACGGCTACTTCACCGCCTACCGCCACCTGGCCGACGAGGACCTGGCCGCGGTGTTCCACGTCGGCGACTACATCTACGAGTACGGCATCGACGCGGCGGGCGGCGACCGCAAGTACACCGACCGCACCCTGCCGGCGCTGTTCAACCACGAGACCGCCACGCTGGAGGACTACCGGCTGCGCTACTCCCTCTACAAGAACGACCCCGACCTCCAGGCCGCGCACGCCGCCCACCCCTGGTACGTCACCTGGGACGACCACGAGGTGGAGAACAACTACGCGGCCGGCATCCCCGAGAAGGGCCAGGACCCGGCGCCGTTCATCGCCCGCCGCGCCGCCGCCTACCGCGCGTACTGGGAGAACATGCCGCTGCGGATGCCGCAGCCGCGCGGCACCGAGCTCACCCTCTACCGGCGTGTCCACTTCGGGCAGTTGGCGCAGTTCGACATCCTCGACACCCGCCAGTACCGCGACGACCAGGCCAACGGCGACGGCTGGCAGTACCCCACCCCGGAGTCCGAGGACCCGCGGCGCACCCTGATGGGCGCCGCCCAGGAACGCTGGTTCGCCGAGGGCCTGCACCGCTCCCGGGCGACCTGGAACGTCGTGCCGCAGCAGGTCGTCTTCTCCCGCCGCAAGAACACCACCGCCGAGCGCTCCAAGCTCTCCATGGACGCCTGGGACGGCTACCCGGCCGCCCGCGAGCGCTTCCTGACCGCCGTCGACCGGGCCGGGGTGGAGAACCTGGTGCTCCTGACCGGTGACGTCCACGTCGCCTACGCCCTGGACGTCAAGCGCGACTTCGACAAGCCGGACTCGCGCACCGTGGGCGTGGAGTTCGTCGGCACCTCGATCAGCAGCGACGGCGACGGCGAGGAGAAGCCGTCCAACTGGCAGAACCTGATGTCGGCCAACCCGCACATGAAGTTCTACGACGGACGGCGCGGCTACACCACGCTCACCCTGGACCGCCACCAGGTCCGCGCCGACTACCGCGCCGTCTCCCACATCACCCGCCCCGGCGGCACCGTCACCACCGCCGCCTCCTTCGTCACCCAGGCCGGCAACCCGGGCATCCACCCCGCCTGACCCGCCACCCCCAGGTCCCGCCGCTCACGGGGGCGGCGGGCCCCGGGGTGGCTGAGAGCCTTGAGCGTGACCGCGCCGCACCAGTTGCCTCGCATAGGCCCCCCGGCTGCTCAGGACTGAGCAGCCGGGGGACTCAACTACGCGCGAAGGTGTTCCAGTGCCTTCTCCAGCGCGTCCTCAGCGGCAACCGCCACGTCCGGCTCCACGCCAACGCCCTCCCAGTTGGTGCCGGTGACCGGGTTGATCGAGCGGGCCGCCGGCACGGTCACCGTCACATGCGGCGCAACAGGAATACGGGCCGTCGGGTGGGCGCCACCACGCGTCGTCTGCCCGACCAGCGTCGCCCGCTTGAGCACCTTCAGGTTGTACGACAGCTCCTCCCCACCGGAGAAAGTGAAGTCGCTGGTCAGCACCGCCACCGGCCGGTCCGAATAGCGCGGCGCGGCGAGGTGCCCGAGGGTCCAGTACTGGCGGGTGGAGTCGGTAGCCCGGTCGTAGATGTCGTTGAGGTGCACCTCGTCGTCAGCGAAGAAGTAGCTGCACCACAGCTGAACGCCCTCCGGTGAGCCGCCGCTGCACTGCCGCAGGTCGATGACCAACGCCTCGGTGGAAGCGACCAGTTGCATCGCGGCGGCGATCGCGGGACCGCCCACCCCGGCCGGGGGAATCATGCGCAGATCGAGGTAGCCGATGTTGCCGTCGAGTTGCTCTGCCCGCCGGATGCCGTAGTTCTTCTCCCGGGCGTACCGCTCGAACCGGGCCCGGGCGACGTCCTCCGGCTCCTCGTCCATCGACTGCGGCTCCTCGCTCCACAACAGCCGCAGGTGCTTGTCCGGACACACCCCCTGCAAGTCCTCCGTGACCCGCTCGCACAGCCCCCGCTCGTCCAGGCCCTCATAAGCGCCTTCCGCCAGCCGGTTCCGGATCGCCACTTCAATGGCCGCCGTCTTCTCGGGGAACACGTAACCAGCGGTGATCCGGGCGAGGGCGGTGTCGAGTATCGCTCCATGAGTGATCATTCGCGCGATCGTAGGGCACGGCCGACCCGATGCCCAGCGGTTTCTCAGCGAACTCCTCACCGTCACCCCCTCCCCCGGCCCCGCATCAAACCCGCCCTCACCCACTGCCGCACCCAAGCCCGAGCCCAAGCCGCCCACCCATGAGCAACACCCCACCGTGCGCAGGAAGTCGCCCCCGCCGACTTCCTGTGCAGCGCGGTCGGCTCGTCCAGGTCAGCCGGGCGCCACTCGCGGACATGCGAGTGGCGCCCGGGGCGGCCGGACCTCAGGGCCGCCATCCGCCGACACCCTCCACCTCCACTCGCCTCGGCACCACACACCACGAACCGAGAGCTCGATCAGCAGCGACCGCGACGGCGAGGAGCGGCCGTCCAACTGGCAGAACCTGATGCCGGCCAGCCCGCACAGAGAGTTCTACGATGGCCGCCGCGGCTGCACCACACTCACCCTGGAACGCCACCAGGTCCGCGCCGGCTGCCGGGCGCTCTCCCACATCACCCGCCCCGGCGGCACCATCACCACCGCGGCCTCCTTCGTCACCGAGGCCGGCAACCCGGGCATCCGCCCCGCCTGACCCGCCACCCCCCGGGTCCCGCCGCTCACGGGGGCGGCGGGCCCCGGGACGGCACCAACCGTTCCCGGGGCCGCCGGGTGGCCTCGCGCAGGACGGCCGGCGGCTAGCGCACCACGGGAGTCGCCCCGGAGCGCCAGTCGATGAGCCGCTTGCGGATGCTCGGCACCATCGGCAGCTCGTCCGTCCCAGCCGGGGTGAACCACGCCACCTCGTGGGACTCGTCGGACACCCGCAGCTCCCCGCCGACCGGACGTCCGAGGAGGCAGACGGAGAACTCCTGGCGGACTTCGCCGTCGTCATAGGCGAAGACATGGCCGGGGTCGGTGTAGGTGCCGACGATCCCGGTGATCTCGACATCGAGTCCGGTCTCCTCGCGCGTCTCGCGGATACCGCACCCGGCGATCGACTCACCGATGTCCATCCTGCCGCCGGGCAGGGCCCACATCCCGTTGTCGGTGCGGCGCTGGAGCAGGACGCGGCCCGCATCGTCGACCACGACGACGGACGCGGCCGGGACCAACGAGTTCGCCTCGGGAGCGTCCGGATCGTCCTCGTAATCACGCCTGGGCATGATCCACCGCCTCCACTGCCGAAATCGCCCACACGTCACGCCCTCGTGCCCACAAGTCCTCGACGTGACCGGCGAATCGATCGAACACGCCGTCGTCCTGGGCCCGCCTGAAGCGCATCATCGGGGCGTCGTGGCCGATCCTACCGGGCAGCATCGGCGTGACGATCATGTCGAAACGGGGCGACGAATGCAGAGGCCTCGGGTTCAGACTTCGCCGAACTCGCCGCTTCGGACAGCGGCAACGAACGAGTCCCAGCCCTCGGCCGAGAAGGCCAGCGTTGGGCCCTGGGGGTCCTTGGAGTCACGGACCCTGCCCGGGTGCGCATCGTCAACCTCTACGCAACCACCCCCGCCGTTGCTGTAGGTGCTCTTGCGCCACTTGGCGCCCGTTGGGTCATGCATGGTCCAGTTCCTTCCCTGTCTCCCGGATCACAGCCAAACTGTCCGGCTGGCTGAGCGCGTTGACCTGGAGTCGATCGTATCTATCGACCCATCGGGCCACCGTCTCGGCATCTTGTTCCAGGTATCCCCGTTGAAGCGTCTCCGTGTACCCGACCAAAGCACGATTGGGGAGGGTCAAGAGCGTGACGGGGTGGGACAGCGGCCGATCTTCGGCGAGGCGGTACGGAGAGATCTGGATGATCACATTCGGGTGATCACACAGGCTCTCCAGGTGAGAGAGCTGCATGGCCATAATCTCCCGACCGCCGATCGGTCGACGCAGGGCTCCCTCGTCCAGGACGACGTGGATCGTCGTGCCCCTGTCGAGCATGAGTTGACGTTGCGCCAGCAGGGCGAGCCTCTCGTCGGCTTGCTCCTGCGTCGCTTCCCCTCGGCGGACGATGCCTGCCTCGTAGGCCGCGCTGTAGTCCGGGTGTTGGAGTATGCCCGACACCATATCCGTGTCGAACAGTCTGACTGTGATCGCTTCGCGCTCCCGGCGAAGGTACTCGGAGAACCCCGGCAACAGAGCGCCGTTCTTCCAGCTCCACCACAGTCCCGTCAGGGCGCCACCGGCATCGAGGGCGGCGTCCACGCGTTCTACGAACTTTAAAGACGGCGCTTGTTTAGCTCGCTCCACGTTCGAGATGTAGACGTTGGAGTACCCGACTCGCACGCCGAGTTCGATCTGCGTCATCCCCTTGGCCTGGCGCGACCGGCTGATCTGAACAGCCAGGGCTTCCAACGGGGATGACGTTGGGTCAAGTGTGCGACGAACCAAGATCGCCTTCTTTAAAATCCGCTGGACTAGAGATTTGAAACTCTTTCGATCCTAGAGCAGGCTGAGCCATCCTGGTAGTCATTCGACTACTGACCGAAGTGGGCGCACTCCATTCGCATACGCCTTCCCTTGAGGTGCTTCGCCATGCTCAAAATCCGTACCGCTCCCCGCCCCCGCACGTTCGCGGCACGCCTGGACTCCCGCACGGAATCCACCCCCGTCGCAAGGCAGTTGCTGCGCGCCTACCTCGCCGCGCTCCCCACCGGCGACCGCTACTCCGACACCGCCGAACTCCTCCTCGGCGAGCTCTTCGCCAACGCCGTCCAGCACACCGACGCACCCGCCGACCGCCTCATCGAAGTCCGCTTCTCCCTCACCGGCGACCGCCTACGCCTCGAAGTCCACGACGCCGGCACCGGCCACCCCTCCCTCCGCACCCCCACACCCGAGGACGAGCACGGACGCGGCGTGCTCCTCGTCAACGAACTCGCCGAGAAGTGGGGCTGCTGCCCCCGCGCCGGCGGGGTCGGCAAGTTCGTCTGGGCCCTCATCGCCCCCGCGCCCGTCACCCTCCTCACCGTCTGAACAGGTGCCCACCATGCGACTCCCCCTCACCGCCCGCCACCTGTTCGACACCGGCTCCACCCCCGCCGACACCTACGCCACCCTCGCCCGCCACACCCGCCACCCCCTCCGATCCGCCCGCGCCGTCTGCACCGCCCTCGGCATCCCCGCCGCCGAAACCCAACGCCGCCTCAACGACTGCTACGACGCCCTGCTCGCCAGCCCCCGCCCCGGCTCCGAGGCCGACACCGGCGAACTCCTCGAAGCCCTCGGCGTCTTCGACATCCCCAAGCCTCTCGACGCCACCGAACTCGCCGTTGTCGACCTCTTCCTGGCCGCCATCGACGCCATGGGCGGCATCCGCGCCGGCCACCAGCACGGCCTGGCCCGCTGGTTCACCACCGGGAACCTCACCGCCGCTTACCTCTCCCTCGCGGCCGCCCGCCCCCGCCCCACCATCGGCGACCCCGCCCACTACTGGACCGCCCTCGTCACCGCCGGCGAACTCCTCGTCGCCGCCCCCACCCCCGACCCCCGCATCAAACCTGCCCTCACCCACTGCCGCACCCAAGCCCAAGCCACCCGCTCTTGAGCAACACCCGACCGTGCGCAGGAAGTCGGGCCCGCCGACTTCCTGCGCAGCGCGGTCGGCTCGACTGAGGTGACTGGCCGGTGCCCCCTCCACTCGTAAGTTCATGCGTCAACTCCCATTAATTGCCCAAAGGTTGATCGACCGCCACCCGCATCGAAAATGCCCGAACCCGATCCTTTGCCGCTTTCCGGCAAAGGATCGGGTTCGGGCGTGCTGTGGAGGTCTGGGACCTTCCACAGGGGCCCGGGCCCCGCGATGCGGCGGGGCGCCGGGCCGGGAGAGGGGGCCCGGGTCTTTCGGGCTTCGCTAGGTGCGGGCGGCGGTGGCGCGGGTGCGGCGGGAGAGGGAGTCCAGGACGACGGCGGCGAGCAGGACGGCGCCGGTGATCATGTACTGGATGGCCTGGGCGGCGTGGACCATGTCCAGGCCGGTGGTGATGGACTGGATCACCAGGATGCCCAGCAGCGCGGACCAGGTCTTGCCGCGGCCGCCGAAGAGGCTGGTGCCGCCGATGACGGCGGCGGCGATCGCGCTCATCAGGACGTTGCCGCCGCCCAGTTGCTTGTCGGCGGAGCCCTGCTGGGAGGCGTAGAACAGCCCGCCCAGGCCGGCCAGGAACGCGGACAGCATGAAGACGGAGATCCGCACCCGGGCCACGTTGACGCCGGCACGCCGGGCGGCCTCCACGCCGCCGCCGACCGCGAAGATCTGCCGCCCGTAGGAGGTGCGGCGCAGGACGAAGTCGGTGAGGACGACGACGCCCACCAGCACGACCAGGGGCAGCGGCAGGCCGCGGTCCTGGTTGAGGGCGTAGGCGGTGGCGAGGGTGAGCACGGCCAGGGCGCCGGTGCGGATGGCGGTGTCGGCGGTGGGGCGGGCGGTGAGGCCGGCGGCGGTGCGCCGGCGGGCGGTGCGCAGGTGGGCGAGCAGGTAGAGGGCGGGGGCGAGGACCGCCAGGGCCCAGGCGTAGGCGATGTCGCCGTCGCCGAGGAAGGTGGTGTCGAGGGTGGCGATGAGGCCGCCGTGGCGGTTGTTGACGGTGCCGAGGTCGCCCAGGACGTACTCCTGCAGGCCGCTCCAGGTGAGCATGCCGGCGAGGGTGACGACGAAGGCGGGGACGCCGACGCGGGCGAAGAAGAGGCCGTGCAGCAGGCCCATGACGGTGGCCGCGGCGAGGGCGGCGAGCACGGCGAGCCATTCGGCGATGCCCTGGCGCACGGCGAGGACGGCGGCGAGGGCGGCGCTGGCGCCGGCGACGGAGCCCAGGGAGAGGTCGATCTCGCCGAGGATGAGGACGAAGACGACGCCGACGGCGATGAGGCCGGGGCCGGCGATGAAGCGGGTGATGTTGGTGAGGTTGTCGGCCTGGAGGAAGTGGCCGGTGACGGACTGGAAGATGACGGCGATCAGGATGAGGCCGACGACGACGGGCAGGGAGCCGAGTTCGCCGGCGGCCAGGCGCCGGCGGGCGGCCTCCAGGTAGCCGGCGGGGCCGGCGGCCCGGGTGTGCAGGCGGGGGTCGGCACCGGGGGCCGCAGGCTCGGCGCCGGGGGCCGCGGGGGTGTCGGCGGGGGTGCTGGGCGTGGTCATGCGGCGTCCTCCTCCTCGGTGTGGCGGGCCTGGCGCCGGGCGTGGGCGTTGTCGGTGGCTCCGGTGATGGCGGAGACGATCTGCTCCTGGGTGGTGCCGGCGACGGGGAAGACGCCGTTGTTGCGGCCCAGGCGCAGGACGGCGACGGTGTCGGCGACGGCCCGCACGTCGGCCATGTTGTGGCTGACGAGGACGACGGCCAGGCCGCGTTCGCGCAGCCGCTCGACGAGGTCGAGGACCTGGGCGGTCTGTTCGACGCCGAGGGCGGCGGTGGGCTCGTCCAGGATGACGAGGGCTGGCTCGCCGACCAGGGCGCGGGCGATGGCGACGACCTGGCGCTGGCCGCCGGAGAGCGCGGCGACGGGGGTGCGCACGTCGGGGATGCGGATGGCGAGGGTGTCGAGGAGTTCGCGGGCGTGCTGCTCCATGGCGACCTCGTCCAGGAGCCCGTGGCGGCGTTTCTCGCGTCCGAGGAACAGGTTCGCGATGACGTCGAGGTTGTCGCACAGGGCGAGGTCCTGGTAGACGGTGGCGATGCCGAGGGCCTGGGCGTCCTGGGGGCGGGTCAGGCGCACGGGCTCGCCGTGCCAGGTGATGGTGCCCTCGTCGACGGGGTGAACACCGGCAATGGTCTTCACGAGGGTGGACTTGCCGGCGCCGTTGTCGCCGACGAGGGCGAGGACTTCGCCGGGGTGGACGTCGAGGCCGACATCGGTGAGGGCCTGGACGGCACCGAAGCGCTTGGAGACCGAGCGCAGCTGGAGGACGGGTGCGCCTGTCAAGTGAACCTTCTTCTGCGGTGGTGGACTTGGACCCGGGTCGAGCTGGGCGGCCGGGCGGGCTGGGCGGGCCGGGCTACTTGAGGCCGGCGGCGGCGCAGGCGGCGGCGTAGTCGGCGGTGCAGATGTCGGAGACCTTGTAGAGGCCGTCGGCGACGACGGTGGTGGCGATGTTGGCCTTGGTGACGACCTTGGCGTCCAGGAACTTGGCGGGGATGGCCTTGTCGGTGGCGCTGTCGACGGTGGCGGTGGCGACGGTCTTGACGTCCTTGCCCTTGAGGAGGGCGACGGCCAGTTCGGCGGCGGAGTCGGCGAGCGGGCGGTAGGCCTTGTAGATGGTGAAGGCCTGGTCGCCGTTGACGATGCGCTGGATGGCGTCGAGGCCGGCGTCCTGTCCGCCGACGGGGACCTTGATGCCGGCGCCCTGGAGCTGGGTGATGATGGCGCCGGCCATGCCGTCGTTGGCGGAGTAGACGGCCTGGAAGCCGTTCTTGCCGAGCTGGGTGACGGCGGCGCCGATCTTCTGGCCGGCGATGGTGGCGTCCCACTGGCCGGACTGCTCGTAGACGATCTTCTTGACCTTGGCGTCGAGGACCTTGTGGGCGCCGGTCTTGAAGTCGGCGGCGTTGGGGTCGGCCTCGTCGCCGTTGATCATGGCGACGTTGGCGTCGGCGGCCTGCGGGCCGAGGGCGTCGACGAGGGCCTGGCCCTGGAGTTCGCCGACCTTCTCGTTGTCGAAGGAGACGTAGGCGGCCACCGGTCCGGTGGCCAGGCGGTCGTAGGCGACGACCTTGACGCCCTTGGCGGCGGCCTCCTGGACCCAGCCCTGGGTGGACTTGGCGTTGTAGGGGTCCAGGATGATCACCTTCACGCCCTGGGCGAGGAGGGTGTCGAACTGCTGCTTCTGCTTGGCGGCGCTGCCCTCGGCGTTGTTGTAGAGGACCTTGCAGTCCGCGCACAGGGCGGCGACCTTGGCCTCGACGAAGGGGCGGTCGAAGGATTCGTAGCGGGTGGAGGAGGCGTTCTCGGGTAGGAGCAGCCCGATGGACTTGCCGTCTCCGGCGGCGGCCGCGTCCTTCTTGTCGCCGCCCGCCTTGCCGCAGGCGGCCATGGACAGGGCCAGTGAGATGCCGGTGGTGGCGATGAGGACGCGACGCAGTGCTGCGTTCATGGGGGTGCCTCTCCCTGACGTCGCCGCGGCTCTGCGGCGGGGTGGGGGGAGTTAAACCTGAACGCGTACATGACGTCAATAAGTAAATTCAGACTGCGGGCGATGCGCCTCTACTCGTTATCTTCATGAACACTGACGGGGAGTTGAAACCTGGAGGAAGCTCCAAATGACGGAACGGCGGCGCCCGTTGCGGGGCCCGCCGTTCAAGAGTCGATCAACCTGTCGAGGTGTCAGGGAGGTGGGGCGCCCGCCGCCCCCCGTGCGGCGGGCGCCCCCGTGCGCGGTGGTACCGGTGCGCGGTGGTACCGGTGCGTCAGGGGCAGTGCGTCGGGAACGACGCGTCAGGGGCGGTCGAGGGTGATCGAGTTGATCGGGCCCAGGTCGTACCAGACGCCGTTCTGCGCCGGGATGTCGTAGACGCAGCTGCCGCCGCCGGAGCCCTTGCACAGGTGGGCGTGGGCGCCGCCGGACTGGTTGTTGAGGACCCAGTGGTTGCCGTACTGGTTGCTCAGGTTGTGCGCGCCGTAGCTCCAGTACACCTCGCTCGGGGCCGAGGCCGGGTTCTGGTTCTGCGGGTAGACGCAGACCGCCCCGTACGGACAGCCCGCCCAGGAGCCGTCGGCGGCGCCGGCGCTGCCGGCGCCCAGGGTGGTCAGGGTGGTCAGGGCCGCGGTCGCGAGGGCGAGGGTGGCGACGGCGTGGGTGATCCTGCGCATGGATGGTTCTCCCTTGGCTGGTGGGCGGCCTGACGTGGGGTCCGGCCGGTGCTCAGCAGCCTAGGAACGCGGGCCCGGCGGCGGTCCCTGACATCTGACAGGGGCGCGCCGCCGCACTCCGGGAGCCGGCCCGCCGGCTCGCTGGGCTAGAGCTCGCGGGGCTAGAGCTTGCCGAAGGTGTCGCACTGGGCGAGGTCGCCGGTGCGGTAGCCGGTGGTGAACCAGGTCTTGCGCTGCTCGGAGGAGCCGTGGGTCCAGCCCTCCGGGTTGACCCGGCCGGTGGCCTGCTTCTGGATCCGGTCATCACCGACGGCCGCGGCCGCGTCCAGGCCCTGGGCGATGTCCTGGTCGGTGAGGGAGGCGATCAGCGGCCGCCCGGTGGAGGGCTGCGGGGTGGTGGTGGCGTGGTGCGCCCACACCCCGGCGTAGCAGTCGGCCTGGAGTTCCAGCTTCACGGAGGCGCTGTTGGCGCCCTGGCGGTCGCTGCCCACCTTCTGCATGGTGCCGAGGAGGTTCTGGATGTGGTGGCCGTACTCGTGGGCGACGACGTAGGACTCGGCGAAGGGCCCGCCCTTGGCGCCGAAGCGGGCCGAGAGCTCGTTGAAGAAGCCGAGGTCGAAGTAGGCCTTGCGGTCGCCGGGGCAGTAGAACGGGCCGACGGCGGAGGTCGCCGGGCCGCAGGCGGTGGAGACCTGACCGGTGAACAGCACCGTCTCGGCGTTGCGGTACGCGGCGCCCGTGCGCTTGGGCAGTTCGGCGCGCCAGAACTCCTGCACGCTGTTGGTGACCGCCACGATCCGGCAGTCCTGGCGCCGGTTGGCGTCCGCACCGGTCTTGCAGGCCTGCTGCACCTCGCCGGCGGTGTGCGCGCCGTTGGAGGTGGTGGAGCCGCCGCCGGAGGACAGGCCCAGCAGCTGGGGGTCCACGCCCAGGACGACCGCGAACAGCACGACGATCAGGCCCACCGCCCCGCCGCCGATGGCGACCTTCCCGCCCGGGATCCCGCGCCGGTCGTCCACCTGCGAGGTGTCGAGGTCGCCCTGGTCGTCGAACTGCATGCCCCTGCCCGCTTCTATCGTGTTTGTCAGTACTGGTGACGGTCTGTGCCGGTGACGGCCCGCCCAGCCTACGGGCAGCGGGCGCCGGCGCGGCGCAGCGGGGGCGCGGGCGGCAGGGGCCGGGCGGGGGCGGGGTCGGGCGGCGACTGCGGACGTGGCCGTGGCCGTGGCGATCGGGCACCGCTCCCCCGGGGCCGCGTGTGCCGTCCTGGATCACCATCCGACCCGGCCGATGGACTGACGGATCGTCAATTCCCGACGCGGGTACCGGATTCGGCCGCGAAGGAGAGCTCGGCAGGGCGGGCGGGCCCGCGGGGGTGGCCGAGCAGGACGCCGGCCAGGACCAGGGCCAGCCCGCACACCTGGCGCGTGCCGAGCCCCTCCCCCGCGAGGCCGGCGCCCAGCAGGACGCCGGCGAGCGGGTTGAGCAGGCCGAGCAGCCCGACCGTGCCGGCCGGCAGGTGGCGCAGGCCCGCGAACCAGAGGGCGAAGGCGAGGGCGGTGGCCACCAGGGCGACGTAGCCGAAGGCCGGGAGTGTGCGGGCGTCCATCGCCGGGGGCGCGCCCTCCGCGGCAACGGCCAGGGGCAGCAGCATCAGGCCGCCGGCGGTCAGCTGCCAGGAGGTGACGGCCAGTGGGTCCGCGCCCTCGCGCCAGCGGGCGGCCAGCACGTAGCCGACGCAGGAGACCAGCATCGCCGCCGCCGACGCCGCCAGCCCCGCCCCGCTGACCGCGCCGCCCACGCCGAGCAGCGTCAGCGCCACCCCGCCCAGGCCCACCACCGCGCCGACCAGGTGGGCGCGGTGCGGGCGCTGCCCGGCCAGTGCCCAGGCGGTGAGCAGCATCGCCAGCGGGGAGGCGGCCATGACGGTGGCGGCGGTGCTGGTGGGCAGCAGTTGGGAGGCGAGGTAGAGCAGGACGAAGAACACCGCGGTGTTGAGCAGTCCGAGCAGGGCGCTGCGCCACCACCAGGGCCCGTGCGGGCGGCGGCGGGACAGGGTGAGCAGGACCAGTCCGGCGGGCAGGGCGCGCAGGGCCGCGCCCCACAGGGGCCGGTCGGCGGGCAGGTAGGCGTGGGTGACGTAGTAGTTGGCGCCCCAGGCGAGTGGCGCGACCGCGGTCAGCAGGACCCACCGCAGATTGGCTTCCATGGAAGGCAATATACCTTCCCGGGAAGGTACTGGCGGTAGGATGGCCCCATGGAGCACCAGCAGCACCCCCGGACGCCCTCCCCGCCGGACGCGGACGCCGACCACGTGGCGCTGATCCAGGCCGCGTGGCGGCGCGAACGCCCCGACCTCGACGTCTCCCCGCTGGCCGTCATCGGCCGCCTGCACCGCCTCGCCGCCCGGCTGACTGGCGAACTCGCCCTGGTCTACTCCCGCTACGGCCTCGGCGAGGGCGACTTCGACGTCCTGGCCGCGCTGCGCCGGACCGGCGCCCCCTACGAACGGGCCCCCGGGGAACTCGCCGCCCACACCATGGTCACCACCGGCGCGATGACCAAGCGGATCGACCGCCTCGAACGCGCCGGACTCGTCACCCGCCGCCTCGCCGAGGGCGACCGGCGCGGGCGCGTCGTCGCCCTCACCGACGCCGGACTGCGGCTGATCGACGAGGCGTTCACCGCCCACCTGCGCAACGAGCACCGCCTGCTCGCCCTCCTGTCCCCCGAGGAGGCCGCCGCCCTGCAGACCCTCCTCACCGCCTGGCAGCACCGTCTGGACGGCACCGCGCCGGGCGGCACCGCACCGGGCGGCGGGCCAGCAGAATTTGACTGCTCCCCCTGCTGACGCCGGGGATTCCGGCTTCTGTCGGGTGGATTGGTGACTCAGGCCGCCTTCCGGGACGGCGTCCCGGCAGGTCTTCTGCCATCAGCGTCAGCCGGGTTCAGACCTGCCCGGTTGAGCATCACGTAAGCGGAGTTCTTGTCCCTGGGGGACACGGCTCCGCACGTGGTGCAGGTATAGGTGCGCAGTCCCAGCCGCAGTGCGTGCTTGGTTCTCGCATCGCAGTGCGCGCAGTCCATCGCAGCCGGTAGGTGTACCGGGTATGCCCGGTACACCCGTCCGTGTCCTGCGCCGTGATCGCCATGACCGGCAACATAGCCTGACGGTCTGACAAAGGTGCTTGGACCGGGGCGGTGGACACCGGCCCGGTGAGCGGCAAAACGGCCGCCCCCGACCCGCCACGCGGAAAACCGAGCTCCTCCCCGACCTGAAGGCCGGGGCATCCTCCGACATCAAGGTGACGCATGACCAGCACCCCGCCGCCGCCCCAGCCCGAACCCGGGCCGCCCGTCGCCCCGTCCCCGTCCGGCCCGGAGAGCCCGGGGGCCCGGGCCGACCGGCGGCTGGTGGAACTGCTGCAGGAGCTGCGGGTGCTGCAGACCGGCGTGCAGATCGTGTTCGCGTTCCTGCTCGGGGTCGCCTTCACCCCGCGCTTCGCCACCCTCACCGACGGCCAGCAGGACGTCTACGTCACCACCCTGCTGCTGGCCGTCATCTCCTCGGCCGTGTTCGCCACCCCGGTGGCGCTGCACCGCGGGCTGTTCCGCCACCCCGGCAAGGCGCGGATCGTCAAGGTCTCCGTCCACATCGCCCAGTTGGGCTTGGTGCTGCTGGCCTGCGCGCTCACCGGCGCCGTGCTGCTCGTCCTGGACGTCGTGCTCGGGACCGCCACGGCCCTGGCCATCACCTCCGTCGTCGCACTGATCTTCGCCGGGCTGTGGTTCGTCCTGCCCTGGGCGGTGCGCCGCCCGCTGCACGACGACTGAACCGGACGCGGCGGCCGAACCGCGGGCCGGTCCGCGGGCGCGCCGTGTGGTGAACTCCGGTTCCCCACACGGCGGTCGACGACGGTCAGCCCGCCGCCACGGGCGGGGTGAGCCAGTCGTCGAGGGGGACGCCGCAGCTGTTGACGATGCCCGCGACCAGCGCGTAGGCGCCGACGAGGGCGAGCAGTTCCAGCAGCTGCGGGGTGGAGTGGCGGGCGGCCAGCTCACGCCAGGTGGCCGGGGACAGCGCGCGGTCCCCGCACAGCTCGTCCACGGCCCGCAGCAGCGCCCGGTCGCCCTCGCTCCAGCCGGGGGCGTCCGGCCCGCCGAGAACGCGGGCGATCTCGGGCCCGGTCAGGCCGGCGGCGGCGCCGAGGCGGGCATGGTGGTGCCACTCGTAGGCACAGCCGGTGCGGTGGGCGGTGCGCAGGATCGCCAGTTCCCGTTCGCGGGGCGGGATCAGGCCCTGGGCGAGCTGGGTGAGCAGGGGCACCAGGGCGACCAGCAGGTCGGGGTGGTGGCCGATGGTCGCCAGGACGTTGAGCACCGGACGGCCCGCCAGCGGCCCGGCGCCGCCGGCGAGGACCTGCGCCGCGGGGCCCTCCAGGCGTCCGGCCAGGGCGGCGACCTCGGAGGCGGGCCGCGGCGCGAGCCTCGGGGCCGCGCCGGCGGGGCACGGGGCGCCGCGCGGCGTCTGAGGCCTGACGCCCGCTTCCGCCTCCCGCGACCCGCTTCCCGTCACCCGCGCCGCGCCGGGGGCGGGTGCGGCGCGGGTGACGGACGGGACCGGGCCGGGGCCGGCTGTCGGGCGCCGGGGGCCAGGCGGGGAAGGCCCACACCTCCCTCACCCCTCAGAGCCCGCCCGCCACCGAAACCGCTTACCGCCCCACCCCGCGCGGCGGGTACCGTGCCCGGATGCACAGCAACGGCACCAACGGCAGCGGGAGCGTCAACGGGGACGGCGACGGCAGCGCCCCCACCTGGGACGTCCTGCTGCTCGGCGGCGCCTCCGGCCTCGGCAAGAGTCGCGCCGCCGCCGAACTCGCCCGGCACAGCGGCGCGTTCGTGGTCGAGTTCGACGACGTCGTCGCCGCCCTGCACGCCGCCACCACCGCCGAGGGCCACCCCGGCCTGCACCACTTCGACGGCCTCGACGACCCCGACGCGCTGCCCGCCGACCGCGTCCTGGAACTGCAGATCGCCACCGCCCGCGCCCTGGACGACGCCCTGCTCGGCGTGGTGCGCAACCGCCTCACCGTCGACGTGCCCGCGATCGTCGAAGGCGACTACCTCACCCCGGCCGCCGCCGCCCGCGCCGCCGCCGAGGCCTCCGGGCAGGGCCGCGTCGTGCGCGCCGTGTTCCTGCACGAGGGCGACGCGGCCGGCATCAGCGCCAACTACGCCCGGCGGGAGCCCGACTGCGGCCCGCAGGAACGCCGCGCCGCCGTCAGCGCCCGCTACTCCCACTGGCTCGCCGACCAGGCCCGCACCCACCACCTGCCCGTCCTGGACTGCCGCCCCTACCCCACCCTCGCCGACCGCCTGCTCCGCGCCCTGGCCTGACCTGACCTGGCCTGACGTGGCCTGAGCTGACCTGGCCCGACCTGACGAAAGGGGTCCACAGGTGCTGATCGTGGTGAGCGGCGGGCCGGGCAGCGGGAAGACGACGCTGGCCCACGCGCTGGCGCAGTCCCTCGGCTGCCCGGCGGTGTGCCGGGACGAGCTGAAGGAGGGCCTGGTGCACGCGGGCACCCGGGCCGGGAACCCCGACGAGGCGGTGCGCGCGGCGTTCTTCGACGTCCTGGAGGTCCTGGTGCGCGCGGGGGTGAGCGTGGTGGCGGAGGCCGCGTTCCAGGACCGGCTGTGGCGGCCCGGCCTGACCCCGCTGGCCGAGCACGCCGAACTGCGGATCGTGCACTGCCGGGTGGACCCGGCAGTGGCCCGCGCCCGGATCCGGGCCCGCCTGACGACGCACCCGCGCCGCGCCGCGCACGCCGACCGCGCGCTCCTCGCCGCCCCGCCCGGCCCGGGCAACCTGCTGGACGACTTCACCCCGCCGTCCCTGCCGGTGCCGCACCTGCACGTGGACACCACCCACGGCTACCGGCCGCCGCTGGCGGACATCACCGCCTTCGCCACCGGTGCCGGTGCCGGCACCGGAACCTGACGGGCTGTCGAACTGCTCGGCCTAGTACTGCAACCGCATCTGGGCGTGACTGTGGGTGTAGGTGTTCGTTGTCTTGACTGTGTGCCTATGGGTTGACGGTTGAGCAGGTTGAGTCGTGGT